>JAKAFF010000027.1 GCA_021818045.1 bacterium | reverse complement strand
AGGTCATAAGCTGTATTGGGAAGAAAGCGGCAATGCCAACGGGGTGCCTGTCATTTTTTTGCATGGCGGCCCTGGATCGGGTACAGAGCCAGGACATCGTAGCTATTTCGATCCTAGCATCTATCGGATCATCCTCATGGATCAAAGAGGGTGCGGTAAGAGCACTCCCCATTCAAGCTTAGCGGATAACACTACGTGGCATCTCGTAGAAGATATAGAGAAATTGCGCGCGGCTATGGGTGTTGCAAAGTGGGTGGTCTTTGGGGGCTCTTGGGGAAGTACGTTGGCTTTGGCTTACGCTGAGACATATCCACATTCGGTGCTGGCGCTTGTGTTGCGAGGGATCTTTTTGGGAAGGCCCAAAGAGCTTCGCTGGTTTTACCAGTTTGGCGCTCACCATCTCTTCCCAGAGCCTTGGGAAAAATATGTGGATCCCATTCCGGTAGAAGAGCGAGGCGATATGATTGGAGCCTATTATAAACAGCTCACCTCATCTGATCGCGCTGTGCGCATGAGGGCCGCATCTGCATGGACTTGTTGGGAGGGTTCTGCTTTAAAGCTGATCTTCGATCCCAGTTTGTTTCTCGAGTTTACACAAGATTTTCATGCAGATGCAATCGCCCGTATCGAATGCCATTATTTTGTGAATCAATGCTTTTTTGAAACAGATAATTGGTTGATTGAGCATGTGGATGCCATTCGAACCATTCCTGCATATATCATTCATGGGCGCTATGACATCGTATGCCCGATCGAGACTGCGTGGGAGCTACACAAAGCATGGCCTGAGGCAGAGTTTGAGATCATCAAAGATGCAGGCCATGCAGCAAGCGAGCCGGGCATTATGGATGCCCTTCTGCGGGCAACGGAGCATTTGGGAGAAGTTCTGCGCTAATCCCCTCGATCTCATTGGTCATGGTTCTTAAGATTCCTTGAAGGTCAAAGTGCAAGATGGCTTTGACATTGCGTTGGAACCATCGGGTTTCATAGCTGATTTCGACAACTTCAAAATTTTGAGCCGCGTTGCGGGGAAGTTTTTTAGCCGAACACTTGGCAATAAAAGGGGGCGCTGGCATGAGGGGATTGTACCAGGGGGCTTGGGTCCTGGTTAGGATGATATAAAATTCCAAAGGCTTTCCTTGGTCTGTGAGAACAAGAGGGTTTAAAGCGATCGGGTATTCCTGGATCCAGGGAAGCTGTTTTGTAAGTACACTTAAGGTTCCGTTGATCTCTATATGGTTGCCTCGCAAATAGGCATGCAAAGCGAGGGGGCCTTGCACATGAAACTCTTGAATGTTTCCCGCGGCATCATATCGAGACGTGGAGAGCATCTGTGCGCTGCGCCCTGTTACAAAGTGGGAGCCATCTGGATTGGATTGGACTGTCCATCGCACAGTTTCCTCTTTGGAAGCTTGTATTTCTCTATACGAAAACGATTTGGTTGGAGCGATTTGTTCTGCATAATGGGGCGGTGCTAGAGGGGCGGGTGTGGGTGCGGGAGGGGGAGGAAGCGCTTCGAGGCAATAGGGGTCGCAAAGAATTTCTGGATTGCCAAAAGTTTTCCATGCAATCCAAATAATCGCATTGATCAAAGGGAGCATGAGTAGCGCGCCTGCCGCAAGATGGACTAGGCGCTCCTGCCAGCAAAAGCGAGCGGGATTGAGCGAATGCATGTTTTTGCTAAAAAAAGCTAAGTTTATCCGCGCGCAGCCCTCTTCAAATGGGCTTACGAGAAGCGCGTGCAAAGTTTTCGGGCTCAGTGGCGCAAGAGTCAGTGACATATGGGTTTGTACCAAAAGTAATTCTTGGCATGCATGCTAATCTTCTCTTGCTGATTCGTGCAAGCTTGTTTTTTGATCCTGAAAAGAGCTAAACTATGCGGGCATGAAATGGATAGACGTGGAGCGGGCCTTTTCCCGGGCGCTTTTTGGTTCTTTTTCTAAAAGAAAGCTGGCGTTGACCTTTCCCGTTTTGGTCGCATGTGGACTACTCATCGTTTTTTGTCGGGCCGTAGCTTTCCAGGCCAGTGAGTGGGTCTCTATGAGCTTGAGTTTTCTGCCCATGCTCCTTTCCGCAGGGCTCTTATTGGCGTTAGGAGTCGTGCTGGTGCGTATGCACCTATCGGAGGCAAGGGGAGGGATGTCGATGCAACGCTTACTCGTTGGGTCGATGGATCTCGTCGTTGGGACGGCCTATCTTTCGATCCCTTCCATCGTGATCTACCTATTCTTGTGGATGGCTCTTGGTTTTTTCTTTTTATTGAAAGAGTTGCCGGGAGTTGGGGGGTTTTTTTCCGTAGTCTTTTCATTTGGCCCCTTTTTATTGATTTTTGGCTCGCTCTTACTTTGCTTTTTGAATCTTGGCGTACTCTTTTTTATAGCCCCCATTGCTGCGCAACAACCATTTCGGGGGATCTCGCGTGTGAAAAAGCTCCTCTCCTCGTTGCGCGTTGCCCCCTTGGCGGGCATGGCACTATTTCTTTTAGCGCTACTTCCCATAGGCGTTATCCTCTCATTTTTGGTCTTAGCCGCTCATTTAACCGACCTCAGTTATTTGACTGCCGACGGTTCTTTGGCTTTGGCGCTTGAATGGTTTTTTATTATGATCCCGTTTTGTGCTATTTTGACTCCGGCGGTCATTTTGTTTTTTAATTTTGCTGCGGAAGTTTCGCAATTGGAGCGCGCATGAAAGTGGCCGTTGTTGGCGCAGGGATGGCAGGTTTTGCATTGACATGGAACTTGCTTCAGAGGGGATGTGAGGTGGATCTGTTTGACGATGCGTCAGATAGTGCGTCAGCCGCATCTACGGGCCTGCTCCACCCGTATCCTGGGAAAGAGGCGGCCCGTGCTTGGCGCGCAGATGAGGCGATGATAGCTACAAAAAGGCTTCTCGAGGCGGTAAGTGGTGATGGGGCGGCCTATGCTCCAGATGGCATTTTGCGGCTCGGTGTCACAGAGCCTCAGCGGCTGCGATTCAAAGACTATAGTTGTGACTTTTTGCCCTCACTTGCTCCCTCGCCAGCGATGTGGATCCCGGAAGGGATTACGGTGTATTCCATTCCGTATTTGAACGCTTTGCGTACAGCTTGTGCTAAAGCGCATATTTACAAGCACCGCGTGAGCGATTTGCGAGAGCTGCAGTCTTATGATTTAGCGATTTTGGCCTGTGGAGTGGGGGTTTTTCAGTTTGAAGAGTGCAGGCATTTGCCCTTGAAACGGGCGATTGGACAGGCGCTCATTTGTAAATGGCCAGAAAGACTCCCTATGGCCCTACTTGCCTCAGGGCATATCGCCACTACAGAAGATCCCCATTATTGCCAGCTGGGCTCCACCTATGAGCATACTGCAAAGCCCGACCCCAACAAGGCTCTTGCCTTATTGGATCGGTGTGCCAAATTCTATCCTCCGGCCAAAGACTTTGAAATTGTGGAGATTCGCCATGGAACGCGGGTATCGCCTCTACAAGGAGCTCGTCCCATGATCGTCCAGTTAAATGAAAATACTTGGGTGTTTACGGGGCTCGGTTCGCGTGGGCTTTTGTATCATGCCCTTTTAGCAGAAGAATTAGTGGATAGGGCTGTGAGAGCGCTGTGTCTGGCCAAAGAAGAGTAGACCATTTTTTGTTTTTAGGCACTGGAGCCTCCGCAGGAGTGCCCGTCGTTGGCTGCAAGTGCTCTGTCTGTTTGTCGAAAAAACCTAAAAACTTTCGGTTTCGCCCGTCTGGGATATTGCGGCTTGCGCAAGATAACCGGCAATTGCTCATCGATGCCACTCCCGATTTTCGCAGCCAAGCATTGCAATTTGGCATTGACCGGCTCGATGGGTTACTCCTCACCCACACGCATTTTGATCATATTGCAGGCATTGATGATTTAAGGATTTTTAATGCATGGCAAAAACAAAACATCCCTTGTTTGTTATCACGAGAAAGTTTTGACGACTTGCAGCATAGATACCCCTATTTTTTTGATGAAACGGCGCAAAGTGCAAAGTTTGCATTTACGCGGCTCGATGCCCCAATGGGAGAGATTGAGTTTTGCAATACGAAGATTGGTTACTGCAGCTATAGACAAGCGAGGATGGGGGTCATGGGGTTTCGCGTGGGCCATTTTGCCTACATCTCCGATATTCGACACTACGAAGCATCGATTTTTTCGTTTTTAAAAGGGGTTCAAGTGTTAGTCATCGGTGCGTTGCGCCCAGACCCTTCGCCTTTGCACCTCTCCTTTGATGAGGCAATTGCCTTTTCTCGGAAAGTGGGGGCGCAAGAGACGTGGCTGACCCATTTGGGCCATTTTGTAGATCATGATGACGCCCATCAGTTATTGCCTGCGGGAGTAAGGCTTGCGTACGATGGATTGGAGATTGCATGCACGAAGTAGCACAAGTGCAACCTAAAACAGGGCAAGGCCGCTTGCAAGATTTAGGGCCCAATGAGCGAAGAGCTCTACTGGTGGGGACATATCAGGGGGATCCGGGAGAGTGTCTTAAGCTTTTGGATGAATTGGCAAGTTTGGGAAGTACCTACGGTTTAGAAACGGTATTGAAATTGCCATGTCCCATTCGCAAGTATGAAGCTGCGACCTTTATTGGCACCGGCAAAGTGGAAGAGATTCGCCAAATATGCATCGACCAACACTGCGATGTAGTCGTTTTTGACGATGAGATCTCTCCGCAGCAGCAAAGAAACTTAGAAAAACTCATCGAGCGCGTCGTAGTGGATCGAACGGAGCTCATTTTAGGGGTCTTTGCTCAAAGGGCGAAAACCCGCGAAGCTAAGATTCAAATAGAACTTGCAAACTATCGATATCAGATGCCGCGCTTAAAAAGGCTCTGGTCTCACCTACATCGACAACGATCGGGCGGCGCGAGTGGCGGCGCTGTCAAAGGGGAGGGGGAAAAGCAGATTGAGCTCGATAAGCGGATCATCCGAGCCCACATCGAAAGATTGCAAAAAGATCTGGCGATGATTCGTAAGCAAAGACAGACGCAAAGGCGCCTAAGGGAGCGCACGCAGATCCCCACTTTTGCTATTATCGGCTACACAAATGCCGGAAAATCGACCCTGATGAGGGCTCTGACCGATGCCGATGTGTTGGTTGAAGACAAACTATTTGCAACCCTAGATCCCACTACGCGCAAATACGTATTGCCCAATCGGCAAGCCATTTTGCTCATCGATACCGTAGGATTTATCCGCAAAACCCCGCACCAGTTAGTCGCGGCATTTAGAAGTACTTTGGAAGAGGCGATGCAAGCAGACATCTTGCTGCATGTCATCGATGTCAGCCACCCTCAAGCAATCGAGCAAGCCGAGGCTACTTTGGCAGTACTCAAAGAGCTCGGCTCAGAAAAACACCCCATGATCACCCTACTCAACAAGATCGATCAATGCCAAAACCGCTCGATGATCCATAAATTGCGAGTCCGTTTTCCGAAAACGGTAGAAATTTCAGCTTTAGAAAGCCGTGGCTTTGATGATTTGACAGATCAAATGCTCAAAGAAATTTCGGCTTTGAGAAAAGTGCTGCATCTACGGGTCCCTCAAAGCCATTACGTCCTTGTAAGCGAGATCATGAAGGAGGGGAAGGTGCTCTGTTGCGAATACGAAGAAAACGACATCTTATTGGAAGTCGAAGTTCCCCATCATTGGGAACGCAAGGTGTCGCATTTTGTAATACCATGAGCTTAAAAGAGTTGCCAGTAGAAGAGCGACCCCGAGAGCGCTTGACCCGCTTGGGGGCGCAAGCGCTTTCGAGTGTGGAGTTATTGGCCATTTTGCTTGGCCATGGAACCCAAAAGCGCTCTGTACTGGAACTTGCTGCCGATTTACTCAAGCAATTTGGATCGCTGAAGAAGCTGGCAGAGGCAAGTTTGATCGACTTGCGCAAAGTAAACGGGATCGGAGAGGCCAAAGCCATCCAATTAAAAGCGGCCTTTTCTTTATTTCAAAGACTTGAAGAGGGGCCGTCTCGCACGCCTCTTTACTCTCCTGAAGCGGTATATTCCTTGATCCAATCGGAATTAATGAGCCAGTCGGTTGAAGTTCTCATGGTGGTGCTGCGCAATGTGCGCCGAGAGTGCATTCATCGAGAGATGATTGCGAAGGGGACTTTGACGGAGCTACTCATGCACCCTCGAGAAATTTTTCACGTAGCGATCCAGCATCGAGCGCACAGCTTGATTGTGGCGCACAACCACCCATCTGGTCATCCAGAACCCTCTCAAAGTGATTTGCAAATCACCAAACTGTTAGAGGCTGCCGGCAAGCTCGTTGGCATTGAGCTTGCCGACCATCTTATCGTGGGGTCAGGGCGGTTTGTCTCCCTTTGGAGGACCGGGGGGCTAGCTCGCGATATGAAAATATTCTCTTACTAACAGTAAAGCGCCGCTTGTGAGCATCTGCACGCCGATCAAGCAGACGAGCATCCCACCTAACCTCTCTACCGCAATGAGCCCTTTTTCTCCTAAAAGCTGCTTAATGTAGGAGCCCAAAAGCAAAATGATAAGGGAGGGGACCCACGCGGCAATCGTGGCCCCTGCGACCATGAAGGCATCCCCCGTCTCATGGGCATAAAGCATCACGGTCGTAATGGCTCCAGGTCCCGTGATGACAGGAATGGCCAAGGGGATGATCATGGGTTCATGGAGGGTCGCCTTCTCATTGCTATCGGCCACAGTTTTGGGGAAAATCATGGTCAAAGAGATTAAGAAAAGAAGGACGCCGCCTGCAATGGCAATGATGGGGCGGGTGATCCCTAAAACTCGCAAGACCCCATCTCCGAAGAATGTAAAAATGAGTAGGATCGCAAGCGCGACGAGGAGCTCGCGGGTGATAATGATGAGCTGTCTTTTTTGATCAAAGCGGGCAAGCAGGGCCAAAAAGAGGGGGATTTGACCTGTTGCATTGATGACGAAAAAAATGGCGGCTGCAATAGTGAAAAAGCCGGCATCTGGAGCTACGTTCATAAAATATACCTAAAAAAAATCGTTAATGGGAGCCGATTGTATCCTAGTGCTTGGTTTTTTGCAAAGGCAGTGGCATAATATATTGCATGCGAAAATTTAAAGTGGTCACTTTAGGGTGCCGGACGAACCAATACGAGTCGCAAGGCTATGCAGATCAGCTCCGCAAATTGGGCTATTTGCCAGCGGGAGCAGGGGAAGAGGCTGAGCTTTGCATTGTGAATACCTGCACGGTGACGGAAGGGGCAGATAGCTCTTCTCGGCACCAGATCCGCGCCCTTTTAAAGGAACATTCTCGTGCCAAAGTGGTGGTGACCGGTTGTATGGCGGAAAGTGCTCGTGATGCGCTTTTGCAAATGGATAGCCGAATTCAGATTGTGCCCAATGCGGAAAAAGAGGAGCTCATAGGTCAGCTCTTTCCTGAGGAAGAAAATCTCCCCGAGTTCAACATTGAAGCCTTTGATGCGCACACGCGTGCCTTTGTCAAAGTACAAGATGGGTGCAACTCATTTTGCACCTATTGCATCATTCCCTACGTTCGCGGACGCTCGCGCTCGCGCCCCATTCACGAGGTGGTCAAAGAGGTAGAAGGGCTTGTTGCGAACGGCTATAAAGAGGTCGTCATTACCGGCATCAATGTGGGGGATTTTGATGGAGGCGGCACTCTAGCAGATCTCGTGCGCGCTGTAGATGCAGTTGCTGGATTGAAAAGATTGCGCATCTCCTCCATTGACCCAGATGAAATTGGCGAGGAGTTAGCTCGGGCGATCATTGAGGGACAAACGACGTGTCCCAGCATGCACATTGTCTTGCAAGCAGGCTCTAATGTGACGCTCAAAAGGATGAATCGAAAATATACGCGGCAAATTTTTATGGACACTGTAGATCGCATGAGAAAAAATCTTGCCGATTTTACTGTGACAACGGATGTCATCGTCGGGTTTCCGGGAGAGACGGAGGCCGATTTTGCGGAAACGCTCGATTTAATCGAAAAAGTGCAGTTTGCAAAAGTGCACATGTTTCCCTATAGCCGAAGAAAGAGAACTCGTGCAGCGCTCTATCCGAACCAAGTTGCGGCCGATGTGTTGCAGCGGCGCAAGCAAGAGCTTTTGCGCCTTGCCGAAAGGAGCGCATTTGAACTGCGGAACCATTTTTTAGGGCGCAAGATGGAAGTGCTTTTAGAAAATGAGACCAAGGCCGGCTTTATCGCAGGCCATACCCCCAATTTTTTGCGGGTCTGGGTCCCATCTGCCCACTACAAACCCAATGATCTTGTCGAAGTGACTCTCATTGGCAACGAGCCCGATGGGCTCATTGGACAAATATGATTCAAATTGCGCAAAAACTTTGTCCCTACTCTCATGTTGCAGGGGTGACCTGTGTCATTCCAGGAACGTGTTCGGAGGTGATCGTCTATCCAACGCTTTTATCGATCGAGGGACACTCTATCCCTCTTCCCATACAAGGGCCCGTGCAACCCTTTACCGTAGAGCAAGATTTAGAGAAAAATTGCATCCGCGTGTTTGGAAAGGGCAAAGACGGCTATTTTCGTCTCAAAATCACAGGGAAAGAGGGGGGATTTGACATCATTGCAGAAAAAGGCCCATCCTTTTCCCAGTTTTTCCCCTTTGCAACGCGGTTTAAGGAGAATGCTCTTTGCGAAAAGTTATCTCTTGGAAATCACAAAGCGCAAGATTGGGATTTTGTGCAAAGGCGCTGCGATCCGCGCGAATTTTTGCCCGCCCTATTTTGTTTAGGGCAAAAGATCCCTTTCATTGCGCCGCAACCTTTAAGCGGCACGGCACGTTTATTAGAATTGCCCCCTTCTCGCAGCGACCTCTATTCCTCGCTGCAGCTTTTTTTTATGGCCGCCTTTAAAGGGATCCTCTCTCCTCGCCTTATAGACGATCAGCATCAAGGCATCTGTTGCAAAGAGGAGGTGGCGGGAGATCGATTTTTTCTTTTGCAAGAAGGAGCGAAGATGGTTCGCTCGCTTTTTTTCCAACAAATTGAAAGACGCTTACAGTTTCTGCCCCGTTTGCCGATTCCCCTAGATTGTGGTAGGATGACTGGGCTTAAAGCGCCAGGTATTGGCACTATCGATCTAGAATGGTCCAAGAAAACATTGCGGCGCGTCAACATACATGCGGATACTCCTGGAGATGTTTTATTGGATTTGCCAAAAGGTATCCGGCAATTTCGAGTCCGTAAGAGTGCGAAAGAGAGGGGGCGCATCTTGCAGGCGACCGATGCGGTCGTACTTGAAGAGGCGCCCCGACTTTATCTCATTGATAGGTTTGTTTGTTAGAGCTCCATGGTTTTTTTTGCGGAGGTTCCGTAAATGGCGTTGTACAAGCGACACGTTGCCGCGCAGCTCAAACGCCACTATTTCTTATATATATAAGGCGCTAAAACATCAATGAACCTTCAATAGAAACGCCGTGCATATAAAGGTCTCCTGGTGCATAAGAGGGCACGACATTTGTGTTTTGCAAAAATGGCATCATCTGGTTTTGTGCAAAAAATGTCATGAAGTTATACACAGCACTTAGGCCTAGATAGTATCTATTGCAATGATAGAACGACCCCCATTTTACACCTATTCCGGCATCGATGTAGGGGTGAACGGCGTTACTACCAGATAAACTTCCCACAATTCTACCGGAGCTTGAACTTTCATCCTTCAAACTTAATGTAGTATAGTGAGTATACAGGGAACTGATACTCATGTTTCCAAACAAAGAAAATCCCCAACCGAATAACCAACGACTCTCAAATCCCGCAAAAGGACCCAATACCCATGAATTGGATTTTAGCGACATCTGGATGACAGCATCATCGGCTAGATCATTTGCACTGGTATGAAAGTATTGACGAATTCGCCCACCCATGAGCCCAAACATAGGCTCTAAGACCCATCTTCTCCGCAAATAAAAGGGGTTAGAAACGCTGCAGGTACCGAGATCCATTCCCACTTTCCAATTGGCATTCAATGAAGACAAGGAGGTATTGAACGAACTATTAGTGGTAACGGCATATAGATAGTCGGGCGCTATAGCAGATGCACCTCCAGATGCGTGCCACCTAACCCAAAGGTAATCAGCTGTCACTACCCAGTCATCAAATGGGGTGTTTACTGTAACTCCCACATTGAACCCAGGACGATATGTGGCGTCCAATACTACTGGATCAAGACCATAAACAGTTGCGCCCAATGAAGACAGATCCGCTTTATTGGCTAAAACCATCCCATCTTGCGAAATGTAATACTCATTAAATGCTGTAAAAAACGCGACATCCCAGCCCGAGGTCTCTGCTCTTGCACTTTTTAAGTATGGGGCGGGTTGTAAATCGCTCTGGAGAGGACGCTCTGATTTGGGACTGACCGATTGAGCAAATACAGAAGCCGTGGCACCAATTGCAATCATGCCCATCGCAGTAAATTTTAAGCGCGTCAAACATCGTATGAGACTCGTACTACGCTGAGGACGTTTTACAACTTCTCGGTAATTCTCTCGTAGCTTAAATGTGGAATTGTTTGCTGTGCTCACAATCGACTCTATCTTCATAGATACCTCCGTTCATCAAGAGGGTAGCATTGTGCAATACAATATGACAAGATGATTCGGGCTACTAGCAGGCAAACAAGGATCACTCATGGTCGCGGATGAAAGAGCGGGTGGTATACACAAATGAATTCAAAAGTTGGTTTTGGGCAACGCGAAAGCTGGCGGAATTTATCTATCGTAAGTGACCCAATATTATATACAATACCTATTACGAGGACTTTGAAGGTTTTGTTAACCGGGGCGATAAACAGATGACAGT
>JAKAFF010000026.1 GCA_021818045.1 bacterium | reverse complement strand
ACGAACTATGAAAAAGAGATTCACAGAAGAGCAGATTATCCAGATTCTCGGCGAGGGGCAGGCTGGGACGCAAGTTGCAGATATCTGCAGAAAGTATGGGATCTCCCATCCCACGTACTATCTCTGGAAGAGCAAGTACTCGAACATGACGGTATCTGAAGCAAAACGCCTCATATTAGGCACTGACCACTTTACTTTTCAAATTTTGTGCACTAACATACCATAACAACTAACTGAAATTTTAAAGGTAGGCTTATGCATGTAACTAATTGGGTGTATGCATGTGTAGTATTTTGTATATTTTATCACCCAGGCCTCTCATCAGATGTAGTTGGGGTACTCGGAGGAAATGATAATGCCTCGCGCTCTGGCTATGTAGCCTTAGTGTCCTCATCGGGGATCGCTACTCCACTACAACTTCCTTCCATGGGGGCAGGAACTATCGCGAGCGTTGCAACCAATGGTTCTGAGTATGCTCTTGTAGGAGGATCATCTGGATTCAGCACTGGCTATGCTGCATTTGTTTTTTCAGATGGATCTGTAAATTTACTTACCCCCATTAATACTACAGAGATCAATAGTGTCGCTATCAATTCTGTGGGATTGGGCCTGATCGGAGGCACTAACTACACCAATGCTTACGTAGCGTTCGTGTCCCCTCCTTCATCGATTCTAAACACTTTCAACTCTTTACCCAGCAACGACATCCTTAGCGTGGCCATTGACAACTCGGGCAATGGCCTAATCGGGGGCACTAGTGGTAGCAGCGCTTACGCAGCATTTATCAATTCATCTGGAATCATAAAAGAATTTACCACGCTTCCAGCAGCGACTATTTTCAGCGTGGCCATCAATGGATCAGAGCAAGGCCTTATTGGAGGGAATAACAATACAACTGCCTATGCAGCTTTTGTCAATTTCGCGGGAACTATTCAAACTTTCTCATCACTGCCGGCCACCTCGATCAATGCAGTGGCAATAAATAGTACCGGGATAGGCCTCATTGGAGGCACAAATAATTATACTAATTCCTACGCAGCCTTCATTAATTCAGCGGGAATTATAAAAGAATTTACCACGCTTCCCCCTGTCACTATTGTGAGTGTTTCTATCAATGATGCAGGACAGGGGCTGGTGGGTGGATACTATGCGGGCTCAGGGTACGCAGCCTTTGTTGATTCATCTGGAATCATACAATCACTTGCCCTCGCCGGAAGTAATATTATCGATACTGTTGCCATCAATAGCGCTGGCAATGGTCTCGTCGGAGGCAGGTCCTCGACAGCAGGCGCTTATGCAGCACTCGTTTATCCATCTGGATCCACGATTTCAATCGCTCCCCTGCCTCTTACCGGCATTGGCGAGCCATCTGTTATTAATGGAGCGAATTTTTTATCATTATTATCACCTCTATTAGCTCACATCCCTACAGCAGGATTGACAGGAAATAATCTAACACTGGCTAACTACATCAACACTTATTCCCCTAATACTTCTCTATACTTTCTCCCATCTGTACTCAATGACACGTTATCGCAAGCACTCGAAAGCGCTGCACCTACTCGACATGCTTTCGACCTTTTTATCGCAGATAATAATCTGTTTTTTTTAAATAACAGCCTAACGCAGCATGCCGAAGATATGCGTTTATATTGGTTTACTCAAGCACAATACTGCGACCAAATCAAGAATAGGGCCCCCCAAAAAACCAGACGCCCTCCAGAATCTAACTGCCCATGCGATTTGAAAAATAAACCCTACCAATTCTGGCTTGAAATAATAGGAGCGTCGTCTAGTGAAAAAGCTCAGCACCAGACTCCAAGTTTTCAACCTTGGTCTACAGGAGCTGTTTTCGGGTTCGATACTCACCTCTCTCAAGCAAGTACTTACGGTGTTGGCGCCGCGTACACCTATACCTATAACCACGAAAAACAACATGCAGGACACAGCCGAATTCAACAAGAATACCTTTTTGTTTATGGCCTTTGGAATCGCGAGCATTTCTATGGAAATGCCGCTATTTGGGGAGGGGCGTTTCAAATTCACAATACAAGAGAAATCGAGATGACTTCCTTTCAATTCGAGTCAACGTCGCGTCCTAGAGGGTGGCAGCTTGCGCCTCATGTAGAAATTGGTTATCGCAATTATTATAAGATCATGACCTTTGAACCATTTGCAATGTTTGATTGGGCAAATAATTGGCAGAATCAATATAGAGAAACAGGCAGCGGGCCTTTAAATTTCGGACAAAAAGCACATTACTGCTCCTTTTTACGCTCAGAATTTGGTGTGAGACTTTGCGAGACTGTAGAGTTTAATTCATGGCGTCTTGTATTGCAGGAAAAAGGTTCTTACGTCAACAAGGAGCCTTTCCGTCTTGGCGATGTTACAGCATATCTCGTCAGCTCTTCTGGATTTGTTGCTTTAGAGACATTAACCACACCTCAAAATTTAGGGGTCGCATCTTTTAAAATTCTCCTCACCCCTAAAACGCCCTGTTATCCTTATGGCAGCCTCTGTTATCAAGGCGAGTTTGGGTCTACTTACCAGTCCCATCAGCTGTCTGCTAACATGGGCTGGAATTTCTAAATTTGCAAAGCCCCCTAAAACAGTTAGACTGTATACACAAATGAGAAAGCTTTATGGTCGAAGCAATGTCGTCACCTGTTTGTGGATACCTACTGCTCTACCTTGTTGAATCGTGGCGTAAGCTCACCATTGACGAGCACTTGTTCTAAGAACATAGTAACAGGCCTAACCCAGACGCCTCTTTCGCCATATAGTGCTTGATAAACCACTAGTTCTTCCAAAGTTTCACTATGGCGAGCGATCGCTAAAACTTGATATCGCATCCCTTTGTAATGTTCATAGGTAGTATTGAGTTGGAGTGATTTTGCCTCAGGCGAAAACTCCTTTAAAACTTTGCGACTCATCCGATAACTCCTGGCAACATGGCGAGAAATTGTATCTAAAGTGTAATGTGTTTTCAAAGAGAAACAGAGAAGAGGCCATTTCATAGATGAAAATCTTACTTACTGGAGCGAATGGATATATTGGAACTCGACTTCTCCCCCGTTTGATGGAACAGGGACACGAAGTCTATGCCCTGGTGAGAAGCCGCTCCAGACTGGAAATTCCCAAGGCATTTCATTCACAGCTTCATGTAATTGAAGCAGATCTTCTTAACCCCGCCTCTTTGCTGCAAATTCCAACGAACATCGATGCCGCTTATTATCTAGTCCACTCCATGAGTTATTCCCAAAAATTTTCCGAATTAGAAGCGGCTTCCGCCACAAACTTCGTGCATCGACTGGAACATACTCAAGCAAAACAAATCATCTATTTAAGCGGCCTGTCCAACGAATCTCACCTTTCTCGTCACCTCACCTCGAGAAAAAAAGTGGGAGAAATCCTTAAGATGGGAAAAATCCCTGTAACCATTTTAATGGCAGGAATTATCATCGGCTCGGGAAGCGCTTCCTTTGAAATCATCCGCGATTTGGTTGAAAAATTGCCCATTATGATTGCGCCTGAATGGCTCAATCACTTAACGCAACCTATCGCCGTGCGCGATGTCTTAACTTATTTGACCTCAATTCTTGGCAATCCGGCGTGTTTGAACCAATCTTTTGAAATTGGCGGACCGGATATAATGAGTTACAAGGAACTTTTGCTCAAGTTTGCTCAAACCAGAGGGTTAAAGCGCAAAATCTTCATAGTACCAGTCCTTACACCACGTCTTTCTTCCTACTGGTTATTTTTTGTAACCAGTACTAGTTTTTCACTTGCGCGGTTCCTTGTCGAAAGCTTGATGAATAACGTCGTATGCAAAGAAAATCGCATTACAAAACTGTTTCCCAACCAGCTTCTGAAGTTTGAAGAGGCAGTGAACCTTGCTTTCTCCCGCATTGAAGAAGATTGGGTTCCTTCTAGCTGGAAAGATACTTTAAGTGGCTCCATTTTAAATCCCGATCTTTCCATTTATGTCCAAGTCCCTCGATTTGGCATCTTGAGCGATACACGCACCACTACTTTTTCTTGTCCTGTAGAACAGGTCCAAAAACGGATTTGGTCTCTAGGAGGAGATCGGGGTTGGCTGTCCATGAATTGGGCTTGGAAACTCAGAGGCTTTTTAGATAAATTAGTAGGAGGTATTGGCCTGCGCCGAGGCAGGACCCATCCGACGCGTTTGAAGGCGGGAGATGCTCTTGATTTCTGGCGCGTTTTGCTTGCCGATGAAAAAAACCGACGTTTACTTCTCTATGCTGAAATGAAACTGCCAGGTGAAGCATGGCTCGAATTTGAGATCATCCCTCGGGAACTACACCGAAACGATTCGCAGAATCGGGAATGTGACAAGGCGTTGCCGACGCCGTCAAACACCGATGCTTCAGGTCGTTTCGGTGTAGGAGGAGACCTCAAACAGACAGCTACTTTTCGCCCTAATGGGGTATGGGGGAGGTTTTATTGGTACAGCCTTTATCCGTTTCATGCCCTTATTTTTAGACAGCTTGCAAAGCACATTGCACAAGGATAAAAATGGAGAAAAAATTTCGTAGATCCCTGTTTTTATTCAGACGCGATTTGCGACTCGAAGACAATACAGGACTGATTTTTGCACTGAAATCTTCAGACCTCGTTATTCCCGCTTTCATTTTTACTCCAGAACAAATCGAGACCAATGCTTTTAGAAGTGATCATTGCCTAAAATTTATGATTGAATCCCTCAAAGATCTCGAAAAACAGCTACAAAAAAAAAGAGGAAAACTCTTCCTGTTTAAGGGAAAACCTGAAGAAATCGTAAGGCAATCTATCCGCGAACTCCAGATCGAAGCTCTGATCACAAATCGAGATTATACACCATACAGTCTTCAAAGAGACAAAAAACTAGAAAAAGCCTGCAAAACAGGCCATATTCCGTTTTATTCTTGCGATGATGCACTTCTTCATCCGCCCGAAGAAACGCTGAAAAAAAATGGGAAACCCTACACAATTTTCACCCCCTATTTTCGCAATGCATCAAAACAAAAAGTGTTGCCTCCTATACAAAATAAAGAGACCAATTATTTCCGTGGCACTATCCCTTTTGCAGAAAATCAATCGGTATTTCCCAAGCTGGCTTTAAAGAATGGGTTGGTGGGAGGACGGTCAGAAGCTCTCAAAATTCTCAAAAATCTAGATGCTTTTAGCAAATATATAAAACTCAAGGACCTTCCTGCAAAAGAAGGCTCGACGCACCTCTCCCCTTATTTGAAATTCACCGTTTGCTCCCCTCGTGAAGTTTATGCAAAGATTTCCCATCATTTAGGTTCACATCATGAACTGATCCGCGCTCTGTATTGGCGCGACTTTTTTACATCTATCGCCTTCTTCTTTCCCCATGTTTTTAAAGGCGCCTTTCATCTAAAACTGAATAAGCTCAAGTGGTCCCATAACAAAAAAGCATATCAACGATGGTGTGAGGGCTCTACGGGCTTTCCCATTGTAGATGCAGGGATGAGACAGATGAATACGACGGGCTTTATGCACAATCGCGTGCGGATGCTCGCAGCTTCGTTTCTCATCAAAGATCTACACATTGATTGGAGATGGGGTGAAAAATACTTTGCACAAACCTTAATCGATTACGATCCTGCTGTAAATAATGGAAATTGGCAGTGGGTAGCTAGCACAGGATGCGATGCTCAACCCTATTTTCGCATTTTTAACCCCTGGAATCAGCAGAAGAAATTCGATTCCGAATGCGCTTACATTAAACAGTGGATTCCTGAACTCCGCCATTTGCCGCCCAAAACGATTCATACTTGGTATGAAAGTAAGCATCACGCCTTATGCAAAAATTATCCTGCCCCAATGCTCAATCATGACAAGGCAGCAAAAGAAGCCAAAAATCGACAGAAGCTCATTTTGAAGACATCCTCTTATACCCAATAAATTTCAAGAGTTGGCAAAAATAACGATCTGAGCAAGGCTTTTTGTTCGAGCGGCAAGATCAACGATGGAACGATATAACGATCATTTTTTCGGAATGCTTAAAACGGTACTGACTCATCAACCCTCTCTTCCATCTCATCGAGACATCTTTCATTACTCTGCAGTCTTTTCCACTCCAGTTTTCCTCGACGAAAGTTCACCAACAACCCTATCGGAAGTCGTGAAACTTTTAAATAATTGAACACTTGCGCTTGTTGTTCTCGTCCCAAGCTTTCGCAACACTTGAGCTCCACTATCACAGTTTGTTCTACAACCAAATCTGTTCTATACCGACCAATCACTATGCCTCTAAACGCCACTTCAAAGGATCGTTCCACCTCAACTTTCAATCCCTTCTGTCTCATCGCAATCAAAAGTGCGTTTTTATAGACGTTCTCTACAAATCCAGGTCCAAGCTCTTTCATCACCTCGAAACAACAGTTCAGAATGGTACCGGTCAATTCGGAATAGGGGTGTTCTTTGCTTTTTTTTCATCGTTCCATCGTTTCCATCGTTGATTTTTCTTAAGCCAGCTATACACATCTTATTAAGAAATCGAGGACAGGCTCTTACTAATTAATAATGACATAACAATACATTTATATAAATATATTTTTAGCTAAAATACACACATAAATTTCACTGATTTAGTATTACTAACCGCACAATACACGACGCATCCAATAGCCCCTGTTATAGAACGGGCGGCCGACGCCGTAGGGCGCTGGACCGACTGGGTCGACCAAAAAATACAACAGATCGTCTCTCGCTTTATCCAGCCCCCAGTCGCTGGAAGACGCCAAAGAGCACACCTTCCCCGCCCCCCGGCCCCCACAACAAGATCATAAATAGCTTAAAATAAGCTATCTAAGATTCTTTTTCAGCAATCAACACAAGAGATTGCCAAAAATATTGCTCATCTTGTATAGTTGTGGTATAATCCTTAGAGATTGGACTACCACAAGATGAAAAGCACAAGCTTAAAGAAGATCCTCCCAACGAAAAAGCCCCCAAAAAACGACCGCGAACAGGCCGTATTATTGGGACTTGTGGAACTTTATCTCAAAACAGGCAAAGCCATCGGTTCCCATACGCTGCAAGAGCATGGATTTGAGGCTTATAGCTCAGCCACGATCCGCAACTACTTTAGCAAGATGGAAGCGGCCGGATTTTTGAAACAACAACACACATCTGGCGGCCGGATCCCTACAGAAAAGGCGTTTCGCCTATACGCAGATGTATATCGCGATCAAGGAGTTGTGGAAAAGACGCAAGAAGAGATCTTGAATGCCGCGATGCGAGAGGAGTCAAAGGAACTAGCGACCCTCATGAATCGCTCTGCGAACCTTTTAAGTGAATTGACGCACTGTGCGATTTTCATTTCAACGCCACGCTTTGACCAAGATTTTATTCAAGATGTACGACTTATTCAGCTCGATGAGGAAAAGATCCTCTCTGTACTCATCACAGACTTTGGGCTCATTCGCACCGAAACGGTCTATCTAGATCACAAAATCGATGCAGGGCTGCTGCGCACCATGGAAGAGTACTTTTTATGGCGCATGAATAAGGGAGAAAAGCCCTTATTTGGGCAAGAGGCTGAGGCAAAACTTGCGCAAAGGATCTACAATGAAGTGATGGTGCGCCATGTCGTTGGATATGCGAACTTTCCCGAAGAGGACATTTTAAAAACAGGCCTTGCAAAGCTGCTTGCCTACCCTGAGTTTAACGATGCAACAGCCCTTGCCAACAGCTTATCTCTTTTAGAAGATGAGACCCGGATGCGCAAGCTATTAAGGGAGTGTGCGCAAGAAAACCAAATGCGCGTTTGGATTGGCGATGAGCTATGTCCTTGCATTCCGAAAGATGCGGAGTGCAGCGTGATTGCGATCCCCTATCGGATCAATCAGACGACGGCCGGAGCGATTGGGCTATTGGGCCCTATGCGGCTTTCCTATCGGAATCTATTTGGCTTACTGCAAGTGTTTAGCGAGCGGTTGAGCCGCGCGCTTACGGATAGCGTTTACAAGTATAAAATTACATTCCGCCAGCCAGAAAGCATGGCGAAACAAATTGAGGTAAAGTGATGTCGGAAGAAGAAGTGGTTGAAGATTGGAAGGATAAATACCTACGAGCTTTGGCTGAACAAGAAAATATGCGCAAACGAATTCAGAAAGAAAAGCAGGAGATGTCCCGCTTTGGCATCGAAAACGCAATCGGCGAATTTCTCCCTGCAATCGACAATTTTGAAAACGCGCTCCGTTTTGCGGAGAGCGCATCCGGCGAAGTGAAAAATTGGGCCATGGGATTTGAGATGATCCTATCCCAGTTTAAAGAAGTACTCTACAACCACGGCATTGTCTCTTTTCATTCGGAGGGGAATTTATTCGATCCCGAATGCCACGAGGCAGTTGAGATTGTGGAGACAATGGAGCATCCAGATAACGTTGTGATGCACGAATTTACCAAGGGGTACAAAAGCACCCATCGAGTGATTCGCCCAGCGCGAGTCAAGGTGGCAAAACACCCCCGACCAATCGCTGTAGACAGCTCTGATGAGCCTATGGCTAAAGAAGAAGAATCAACAATGAAGAGAGAATAATCATGGCACAAAAAAAACGTATTATCGGTATCGACCTTGGAACAACCAACTCCTGTGTAGCAATCATGGAGGGGGGATCCACCGTGGTGATTGCAAACGCGGAAGGGGCAAGAACGACCCCCTCTGTGATCGCTTATAAAGGCAATGAGCGCTTGGTAGGGATTCCTGCAAAGCGCCAAGCCGTCACAAACCCCGACAAAACGCTCTATTCTACAAAGCGTTTCATCGGGCGCAAATATAGTGAAGTTCAATCAGAAATTTCGACCGTCCCCTACAAAGTGACAAAAAACGCCAATGGCGATGCAGTCTTTGAAGTGGAAGGGAAAGTGGTTACAGCGGAAGAGGCTGCAGCACACGTCTTAACTAAAATGAAAGAGACAGCAGAGAGTTATCTCGGCGAAAAAGTCACCGAGGCGGTGATTACAGTACCTGCCTACTTTAACGACTCGCAAAGACAATCGACAAAAGATGCAGGACGCATTGCGGGACTCGACGTGAAACGGATTATCCCAGAGCCCACAGCTGCAGCATTGGCTTACGGCCTGGACAAACAATCGAGCGACAAGAAGATCGTCGTATACGACTTAGGCGGCGGAACGTTTGACGTTTCGATCCTAGAGATCGGCGATGGCGTATTTGAAGTGCTCTCTACCAACGGGGATACACACCTCGGTGGAGACGACTTTGATAACGTGATCATCCATTGGATGCTCGACGAATTTAAAAAAGAGACAGGCATCGATCTCTCCAAAGATAAGATGGCCCTGCAACGACTGCGCGATGCTGCTGAAAAAGCAAAAATTGAGCTTTCAGGTGTCATGACAACAGAGATCAACCAGCCATTTATCACAATGGATGCCTCTGGTCCTAAACACTTAGCGCTCACATTGACACGGGCAAAACTAGAAAGCCTTTGCCATGATCTGGTGGAAAGAACTGTTCTGCCTTGCCAAAAGGCGATGAAAGACGCGGGCCTTTCCAATGCAGACATTGGCGAAGTGATTCTCGTTGGTGGAATGAGCCGCATGCCGATCGTGCAGCAAAAAGTAAAAGAGATCTTTGGTCGCGAACCGCATAAAGGGGTGAATCCCGATGAAGCTGTGGCCATTGGAGCTGCAATTCAAGGCGGTATCTTTGCGGGCGATGTGAAAGACGTTCTCCTTTTAGACGTCGTTCCCCTCACGCTTGGCATTGAGACCTTAGGTGGCGTCATGACTCCGCTCATCGAGCGCAACACGACCATCCCATCGCAAAAAAAACAGGTCTTTTCTACAGCAAGCGATAACCAGCCAGCTGTGACAATCGTCGTTTTGCAAGGGGAGCGTCCCATGGCAAAAGACAATAAAGAGATCGGCCGGTTTGATCTAACTGACATTCCTCCAGCTCCCCGCGGCGTGCCTCAAATCGAGGTCGCCTTCGATATCGACGCCGATGGTATTTTGCATGTCTCTGCGAAAGACAAGCAGTCGAATCGCGAGCAGAAAATCAAGATCGAGGTAAAATCGGGCCTCACCGACGCCGAGATCCAAAGCAAAATTAAGGAAGCTGAACTTTATGCCGCCGAAGATAAGGCGCGAAAAGAAGAGGTCGAAGTTCGCAATGAAGCCGACGCTCTCGTCTTTAGAGCCGAAAAATCTCTCAGCGAGCATAAGGAAAAAATTCCTGCCCATGTCGCCGCCGACATCCAAAGCAAAGTCGATGCGCTCAAACAAGCGCTCACAGCTCAAGACTCAGCTCAAATCAAAGCCAAAAGCGCCGAACTTCAGCAGCATATGCAAAAAATCGGCGAAGAACTCGCGAAAGCTGGCCAAGGCCCTCAGGCCGCACCCCAGCCAGGAGCCCCACAGCCTCAAGCATCCGACAACATACAAGATGCAGAAGCTGAAATCATCGACAACGAGAAGTAAACACTTCTCCCACTTCTTTGCTCTCACACGGGCTCAGCGAATCTCGCTGAGCCCTTTTTTTTAAGGGGCTCCGCCCCTTAAACCCCGCCAAAGGGGCGTTGCCCCTCTGGACTCCTTTTTTATCTTTTTTTTCTCCTGCATACGCCAGGAGAAAAAGAAATAAGAAAGGGGTTCCAAGGGGACTTGTCCCCTTGGCGGGTTTTTAAGGGCGGAGCCCTTAATGACTTGGCATAAATTTTTGTTTAAAAAATTTCTCGCATCCTGTAAACACTGTACCTCTTCACAGAAATTTGTGAAGGAGCCTTTCTAGGAGGAGGCTTATAACAATAAAGAGGTAAAATTTATGGCTAGTAAAGCAACTGCGTTTTCTTCAACCCATGTAAGGCAAGCTTTAAATCTTCATTCTGCATCTCTTCATGAAATCAAAGAGGGCTATGACAAGATGAATCGCTACAAAGGAAAGGCGATTTTGTGGATAAGAGAACTTTCTTATCTAAGCTTGGAAGAGAAAGAAAAAATTTATAAAAAGTTGCTTGAGCAATATGACGCTTGTCTTAAAACATACGATCTAACGAAAAACTTGCCCAATCTCTTGAGAAAGGTTTCTCAGGGAGATGCAGACGCTATCTCTGCGACTAGCGGCTTTTGTCAAAAATACCAGAAAATGGAGAAAG
>JAKAFF010000025.1 GCA_021818045.1 bacterium | reverse complement strand
CCTCGATCAATTCTGCCGGGGGTTTTTGCACGTTGACTAAAATATGATCAAATGGATCTTGCCCGAGAAATCGGACGAGTTCACTCAAGTACTGCGATGTCTTGTACCCCGTCGTTTGCCCTTTGCGATTCATCAAGTTCACAACATAGACTTTGCGCGCATCGCTTTGGCATAGCGCTTCACAAACCCCTTCAACTAATAAATTGGGAATGAGGGAGGTGTGAAGCCCTCCGGGACCTACCACAATTAAATCGGCATGCCTCAGCTCTTCTAAAACGCGGGGGTTTACCTTCGGAAAGGGCTCTAAATAGATCGTTTTGTACCCTTGGTCTATCTCTTGGGATAGATAGATCTCTTTTTCCCCTTCTAACACTTTTTGATTTTCCAACACCATCTTTAAGCGCACCTGATGGGTGGTCACCGGGATCACTTTCCCGCGGATATATAAAATCTTTCCCGCCTCTTCAACGGCTTGTTCAAAACTGCCAGTTACTTTTTCCAGCGCAGAGAGGAGTAAATTGCCAAAAGAGTGCCCCCCTAATCCCCCATTTTCAAAACGATAGCTCATTAAAGAGCGCATGAGACGACTCGAATTGGAAAGAGCCACTAAGCACTGACGCACATCGCCCGGAGGCAACACCCCTAGCTCATCGCGCAAAATCCCGGTACTGCCCCCATCATCTGTCATAGAGACAATCGCCGTTAAATCGAGTGGATACTGCTTTAAGCCTCGCAAAACGACAAAATTGCCCGTCCCTCCACCAATTACCACTATCTTCTTGAGGGCCGCATGATTCATTGTCTTAAACCCTCAATGGCCCGTTTCAAATCGGGCTGATGAAACAAGTAACTGCCGCTGACCAAAATGTTTGCCCCCGCCTGCACGCAAATGGGCGCTGTTTCTCGATTGATTCCGCCATCGACTTGAATATCAAAGGGAGCAAGTGTCATCCCCTTCTTGATGATCCCTCCTTGCCCAATGCCGTGCCGATCACAGTACTCCCGCGTCAAGCGAATCTTTTCAACCACTTCGGGCATAAAATTTTGCCCGCCAAACCCAGGACTGACGGTCATGAGCAGAATGAGATCGCACTTTTCTAAATACTTGGGGATCATAGAAAAAGAGGTTTCAGGACGAAACGCAAGACCTGCCTGCTTGCCGCAGCGGCGAATGAATTGCAACGTATCATCCACATCTTCCGTGGCCTCAAAATGAAACGTGATGCGATCGGCGCCCGCTGAGACAAACGCTTCGACAAAATCATAAGGATTATAAATCATGATGTGCACGTCGAGAAAAAGCGACGTCGCTTTGCGAATCGCCAGAACTGCGCGCGGGCCTAAAGTGAGATTGGGAACGAAATGGCCATCCATAATATCGATATGGATCGCATCAGCACCTGCAGCCTCGATCCTCTTAGCCTCGGCTGCCAGAGCCCCAAAATCTCCTGATAAAATGGAAGGGTAGATTGCAATCGTTGTTTTTTGCATACCCCCCACATTCTAGAAAAGTATCTGATTATTGAAAAGATCGGAGCGCATCCAAAAATTTTTGCTGCTCTTCTTTGACGTCGGTCAAATACATATAACCGGTGTAGGGTGCGTCGTGAATCTCTATGAAAAAAAAGACCAGTTGATGCACAGGAATGGCCAAAGCATCCAATGCCATTTTTTTCCCCGGCATCACAACATATACTCGGCCTGCCTCTTGCCGCTTTTGAAGCGATTCTGTCTTGATGGCCTGTTGTAAGATCAAAAAGAAGTGCTTCAAGGGCTCTGTATCCATAGATCCGCGCATTTCAATGGGAGTGAGCGCATAGAAAAACTTTTCCACTAAAATAGGATCTGAGTGCCCCCCCAGCGCTGATTTGAGAGCTCCTAATGATTCGCTCAGCTTATAGATCATTCCCCCATTATAATCGCGAACCTCCCCAATGACTCTACACACCTCATTTAAAATAAATTCGCGCGCTTTGTACAAATCGATGGCGTGATCGGCACGCATAAACCCATCCGTTTGTAGGACAGTTCGAAATACGGTTGCTTCTTTGACATATTTTTTACGGATATGCCCCACGCGACGCACGCGATCGGGAATGTATTTAAGGGCTGTTCGTTTTGCCGCAAACAACTCCTGCACTGTCGGCGCATTTTCCGCCTGAACGCGCAAAAGGATGACTGTAAAACAAAGCTCATCCCCTTTTTGCTGATCAAACGAAATGATGATGTGTGGCATATCGCCCACAAAGCGAATCTGTCTAGACAGCGCCATGATATTGCGCAGCACCTCCTCGTCATTGCGAGGCATAAAAATAGGATGCATCAAGTGCTCAATATGCCCTTTAATCTGCTCGGGAAGGATCAATTTTACGCGATTGACCTCTTCCAAACTAAAATCGGATCCATCCGCTTTTTCTACTTCTAGATACATCGTTTCGAGAAATGGCTCTCCCTTATCTAAAAAAGAGGACCCTTCTACAAAACGGACTCCAGTTAAGTTTTTTTGAATCGCGCAAATCAGGTGATTGGTCTCAAATACTTCATGCTCACGCAAAAAATTCAGGCCCACCAAAATCCCCAACACCGGCTTTTCCTTCAACCCTGGCAGCGTCAATCGCGTTTTCAAAAACTTCAAAACTACATGCCGTTTGCTGGGATACACTTGCACGTTTTGTTTGATAAATTTGCGCAGCGAATGCAAGTTTGAAATGATGCGGCTCATGTGATGATAGTCGCGCAGCGTCTTGAAATCGTCGCGCACGCAAACTAAAAAATGCTGCATTTGCGAAAAGATTCCCGGATCAAAATCCTTGGAATGGCTCTGAATCAAAGAACCGATTTTCTCTTGAATCATCGCCGTCTTCCCATCCGTCGACAATCCTTTGAACTCCAAAATGCGCCGAGCATGATAATTCGACGCCACGCCCAAACGAACTTCCGTTTCTAAAGAGCGCAAATTGCGCCGCGCTTCTTCCACATCTTGAGCACTTGTTAAATGCACGACCACTTCTGCAACGCTTAAAAGATCGTCTGATAAATGCGGCAACCTCACATCAGATGCAAAAAACACCTCTACATTCACCCGCTTTTGCGGCAACAACCAGCGGCTCACCATGTCATAAAAAAAATTACAAGCATTCAGCCGATATTTACAAAGCAGTAATGCAGAAAGGGCGCACGGGGCCTTGTTCAGCTCAGACCACGAAATCAAGGGCAACATATCGGCAAAACGGGCCCGCTGCAGCGGAAGACTTTGCGCTCCCTCTTCCAACAAATCGGCAGGCACAAGCTTTCGAATCAAATCTTGAGCCCCTTCGCGGTAATATTCCGCCTCTATATAGGGGCAATTAAACTGAAAATCAAACTCTAATTGTTCTTCTAATTGTGCAAACATGCAACGCCTAAAGCAAAACGCCTAGTTTTTCACTAGAAATTTTCAATCTAAAAAATAAGTTAGAAAAAATAAAGAAAAAACTTACTAAATTAGGAACCCCCTTGCATTTATTCAGGAGAATTTGTTAATCTTTTTCCTTTAACCAGACAAGGCCTGTCGACAGACTCTGTTTGCCGAGAGTGCGCTTGTCCTATTTTTTATAAACAGGAGAAACCCAAAACCCATGCCTTCAAAAAACCCCACCACCCACGATTGGAATAGCAGCAATGTTCTAGATGATGTCGACTTCCAAGAACACGAAGCCCGTCAATTTCGCGATCTTCTTTGCGGCGGCAAAGAAAAATCTACTGAAGAAACTACCCTTTCTCTGCTCAATGTCGGAGAGATCCTGAAAGGGCGTATCGTCGAAATCTCTAAAGACTATGTCGTCATCGACGTGGGCCTGAAATCAGAAGGTCTGGTCCCCATCGCCGAATTCACCGAACCCGAAGAACTTAACCTAGGTGGAGAAACCGAGGTCTATCTAGACGCAGCTGAAGGTGATGATGGTCAAATCGTCCTTTCCAAGGAAAAAGCACGCAAATTCCGCCAATGGGAGCACATCGTCAACCACTGCAAAGAGGGCTCTATTGTCAAAGGAAAAGTCCTGCGTAAAGTCAAAGGCGGTCTCATGGTCGACATCGGCATGGAGGCGTTCTTGCCAGGATCCCAAATTGACAATAAACGCATTAAAAATTTGGATGATTTCGTTGGCAAAACATACGACTTTAAGATCCTGAAAATCAATATCGAGCGCAAAAACATCGTCGTATCGCGCCGAGAGCTTCTCGAAGAGGAGAGGGTCGTCAAAAAAGCAGAATTACTCGAGAACATCCAAGAGGGAGCGATTCGCAAGGGCGTAGTGAAAAACATCACTGACTTTGGAGTCTTCCTCGATCTAGATGGCATCGACGGCTTGCTCCACATCACCGACATGACCTGGAAGCGCATTAAGCACCCCTCAGAACTCGTCCACATGGGGCAAGAGCTGGAAGTGGTCATTCTCCACGTCGATCGAGAAAAAGGGCGCGTCGCTTTAGGCCTCAAGCAAAAAGAAGAAAATCCTTGGGAAGAGATCGAAAAGCGCTATCCTCCCGGAACTCGCGTTCGCGGCAAGATTGTCAACCTCGTATCCTACGGCGCCTTTATCGAAATCGAAGAGGGCATCGAAGGATTGATCCACGTCTCCGAAATGTCTTGGACCAAAAACATTACTGAGCCAAGCGAAATGGTTCACGTTGGCGACGAAGTGGAAGCCATCGTCCTTTCTGTACAAAAAGACGAAGGGAAAATCTCTCTTGGCATCAAACAAACCGAGCGCAATCCTTGGGAAGATGTGGAAAGCAAATACCCTGTAGGCAGCAGCGTGATGGCAGAGATTCGCAACCTGACCAACTATGGCGCATTTGTCGAGTTGGAGCCAGGAGTCGATGGATTGATCCACATCTCTGATTTGAGCTGGATTAAAAAAGTGTCTCACCCATCAGAGGTGTTGAAAAAAGGGGACAAAGTAGAAGCTATCATCTTGTCTGTAGATAAAGAGAGCAAAAAAATCACTCTCGGCGTCAAGCAGCTCAGCTCTAACCCTTGGGAAACCATCGAAAGATCGCTTCCTGTCGGCACCCTCGTGCACGGAACTGTCACCAAAACAACCGCGTTTGGAGCCTTTGTGCAACTGGACAACGGGATTGAAGCGCTCATTCACGTGACTGAGCTCTCCGATCAGCCTTTTGCAAAAGTAGAAGATGTCATCCAAAAAGGGGACGATGTCACAGCAAAAGTGATCAAGCTCGATCCAGAGCATAAAAAAATCGCTCTGTCGATCAAAGATTACCTGATCGAAAAGAACCAACACAATCGCGACGATATCGTCGTGGCTCCCAAAGCAAAAAAGAAGAAAAAGAAGTCTTCGCATGAAGACGAGGATATGATGGATGAATAAAGACCTCATCGCTATTTTTGAATATCTGGAACGTGAAAAAGGGATCAAGCGCGAGATCGTCATCAATGCGATTTCCGATTCGTTGCGCGCAGCGGCCCGTAAAAGCGTGAAGGGTCTCGGAGAAAAAGTGAGCGTGGAAATTCATCCGAAAACGGGTGAAATCGAAGTGTTCACTCAGAAAAAAATCGTAGATAAAGTCGAAAACGCCTCCGAAGAGATCTCTTTAGAGGAGGCGCGTACGATGGAACCGGAGTGCCAAGTCGGCCAATGGTTGGAAATCGCGATCACGCCTCAAGACTTTGGCCGCATCGCTGCACAAGCGGCGCGCCAAGTCATTACGCAAAAACTCAAAGGGGCGGAGCGCGATGTCATTTATGAAGAGTATCGCCATCGCGTGGGAGAGCTCATTTCAGGAACGATCAAACGCTTTATCCGCGGTAGAACCATCGTCGTCGACCTTGGAAAAGTAGAAGCGATCTTGCCTGAGCGCAACTACCCAAGGCTCGAACGCTATAATGTCGGCGAAAAAGTGCAAGCCCTCTTGTTAGAAGTGCAAGATACGGATATCGGCGGTGCGGAAGTGATTTTAACTCGCAGCCACCCCGAATTCGTCGAGCAGCTCTTCATTCAAGAAGTTCCAGAACTGCACGACAAAACTGTGGTCATCGAAAAAATCGTCAGAGACCCAGGGTACAGAACAAAACTCGCAGTCCGCTCCTTCGATCCAAAAGTGGATCCGGTGGGCACCTGCGTTGGAGTCCGAGGGACTCGGATCAAGAATATTATCCGAGAGCTCAACAATGAAAAGATCGACGTAGTCCCCTTTAATGAGGATCCGATCCAACTCCTCCAAAATCTTCTTGCCCCAGCTGAAGTGAAAAAACTCAAAGAATACAACGATCGCTTCTGGATGGTTGTGCTCGATGAGGACTATCCTACAGTCATTGGGAAAAAAGGGATGAATGCTCGCCTCATCGGCCAAATGCTTGCAAAAGAGATCGATGTGCAAAAGCTCAGCGAGTACCAAAAACTGTTGACGATCCAAATGGCAGAACTCGGTGAATCTCCAGAGCCCGCTTTGGATGAAAAATTGAAGATCGAAGGTGTAAGCAGTCTCATCAACGAAAGTTTGATTAGTGCAGGATTTGATACGCTGCGTAAAGTGGCCCAAGCAGCTCCTACTGCCATTACAGAGGTCCCTGGAGCCAACTATTACGATCTGGCCGCTAAAATTTTAGATCAAACGCGCAATAAAAAGGGTTAATCTTTGGGTAAGCATCTGAAGTTAAATATTAAAAATACTCAGCTAGCTGAGGCTTTTAAGGTCAAAAAGGAGTCCACGGACGCTGCACAACCAGAGTCTGTGGCAAAAGAGACTCCAGCGACAGAGGCTGAGCCCAAAAAAAAGCTGACTCGTCTAAAAGAAGATGCGATGATCTCATCTGCTTTAAAACAAGCTGAAAAGACCCTTGCATCAAAAGCCAAAGAAAAAGAGGTTCCAGAACTTCCCAAAAAGAAACGGACCCGCCTGATCAAAGAGACCGATGAAGAGACCAAAGCGGCAATAGCCTCACCTTCTACAACAGAAGAAGAGGCTTCCGAATCAGCGGCCCCCCTTCCGGAAGAAAAGGCGCCTCAGGCCGTCACCCCACCACCCACCGCTGTAGAGCAACCTGCAGAACCTCCGCGGACTGTGGAAAGCAAACCTGCCGCCCCATCCCCAGCTCCCCATCCTACCACTCCACCCCTCGCCAGAAAAGAGCCTCCCAAAGAGCTTAAACTCGGCAAGAAAAAAGAGGAGCTGCGTTTCGATTCGCGAGACCGGCAAGGATTGCGAGATGTGGATAACGAAGCCTGGAGAAAAAGGCGCTCGTTTAAGCCGCGCAGAAGCGTCCAAGAAGAGGTGATCCGTCCCAAAGAGCTGACAGTCCGTCTACCGGTCACTATCAAAGATTTAGCGCAAGACATGAAGCTCAAAGCATCTCAGCTCATTGCAAAACTCCTCATGAGTGGCTTGACACTCACACTCAATGACTACCTAGATGATGAGACGACCGTGCAGCTTTTAGGACACGAGTTTGGATGTGATATCCGCATCGACACCTCTGAACAAGAGCGCCTGCGCATTACGGACAAGACGATCCGTCAAGAAGTAGAAGAGACCTCCCTGGATCAGCTCGTCTTGCGCTCCCCTGTCGTTACGTTCATGGGACACGTCGACCACGGCAAAACAAGCCTCATCGACGCGATCCGCAAGTCCAACCGCGTCGCAGGAGAAGCGGGGGCCATTACCCAACACATTGGCGCCTTTAAAGTGCATACAAATGCCGGAGATGTGGCGATTCTCGACACCCCGGGCCACGAAGCCTTTTCAGAGATGAGATCGCGCGGGGCCAACGTGACGGACATTGTGATTCTCGTCGTTGCGGGAGATGAAGGGATGCGCGCCCAAACAGATGAAGCTATCCGCCAAGCACAAGAGGCAAAAGTGCCCATCTTGGTCGCTCTCAACAAATGCGACAAACCCAATTTTGATGCCCAAAAAGTGTATAGAGAATTGGCCGATCGCGAGCTATTGCCCGAAGCATGGGGTGGCACGACAATCACCGTCAACTGCTCGGCTACAACGGGACAAGGAGTTGTCGAATTACTCGAGATGATCGCCTTGCAAGCAGAGATTTTGGAGCTGCGGGCCAATAAAGAAGCGCGCGCTCGCGGCACAGTCTTAGAATCTGAAATGCATAAAGGTCTTGGCGCCGTCGCAACCGTGCTTGTACAAAACGGGACTTTGAAAAAGGGAGATGCCATTGTGTTTGGCCCCTATTCAGGCCGCATTAAAACAATGCAAGATGATTTGGGTAGATCCGTCGAACTTGCAGGCCCCTCCACCCCGGTTAAAATTACAGGCCTTTCCGAACTTGCACTGGCGGGCCACGAATTCATCGTCGTGAAAAATGAAAAAGAGGCCAAAGAGCTGGCCGCTGCACGCGCCGAAGGATTGCAGCGCGATCTTGCTTCTAAACCAAAGCTTGCAGGCCTTGAAAAAATGATGGCGAAAAAAGAGAGCGGTGAGATGAAAATCCTCCCCCTCATCCTGCGTGCTGACGTACAAGGATCTTTAGAGGCGCTCAAAAACTCTCTCATGAAAATCGCCTCGAAAAAGGTACGCCTAGAGATCGTCAATGCCGATGTAGGAGAAATTTCCGAATCCGATATTGCCCTCGCTGCTGCATCTAAGGCCACTGTTGTCGGTTTTCATACAAGTGTAGAGAGCCATGCAGAAGCCCTGATCAAACAAAAAAGCGTCCCTGTATACACTCAAGACGTCATCTATCACCTCATCGATGAGGTAAAGAATCGGATGCGGCAACTTTTAGACAAATTGCCGCAAGAAAACGATACGGGAGCAGCTTTTGTCAAGGCCGTCTTTAAATCCTCTCAGCTGGGCATCATTGCCGGCTGCCAAGTCACAGAAGGGACGATCAAACGCCAGCATCTCGTTCGCCAAATACGCGGCAATGAAGTCATCTGGAAAGGGAAAATCGCCTCGCTGAAAAGAGTGAAAGAGGACGTCAGAGAGGTGCAAAAAGGGATCGAATGCGGTATTCTCCTCGATGGACAAACCGACATCAAAGAGGGAGATATCATCCAAGCCTACGAAGTGACCTATCTGGAGCAAGATCTCTAATGAAGACAAACAGGCTGGCTCGTGTAAATTCCCTTTTAAAAGAGGTGATCTTTGAGGTGATCCAAAAAGAGGTTCGGAACCCTCATGTCACAACCTTTGTATCCGTGACAAATGTGGACACATCAGCCGATTTGCACCATGCAAAAGTGTTTGTCAGCCTCATTGCAAGCGACGCCGAGAAAAATCAAATCATTGCAGCGCTCAACTCGGCTGCAGGGTTCATTGCAGTGCACGCCTCAAAACTTGCCAATTTGCGCCATTTTCCAGAGCTCACCTTTCGGCTCGACACCTCCCTAGATGAGCACATGCGGATTGAGAAGATCATGAGCGATATTGAAAAAGAGCGTCGCAGCCGTGAATCGTAGCGGAATTCTCCTTATCGACAAAGCATCGGGATCCACCTCCTTTTATCTTGTATCCCTATTGCGAAGGCTCACCCGGATAGAAAAAATTGGCCATGCGGGCACGCTGGACCCTTTTGCAACAGGTGTGATGGTCATGCTGGTGGGACAAGACTACACCCGCAAATCCAATACATTTCTCAATCACGACAAACAGTATCGAGCCACCCTGCAGCTAGGCATTGCAACAGATACTTACGATATTGAAGGGCAAATCACATTCCGCTCCACGGCCGTCCCTCTTTTGAGCGAAATCGAGCAAATCCTCGCCTCATTTCAGGGCAAAATCTCCCAACTTCCCCCCATGTTTTCTGCCAAAAAAGTCCAAGGAAAAAAGCTCTACGATCTTGCCCGCAAAGGGATTACCATCGAACGACAACCCGTTCTTGTAGAAGTGCAAATCCAACTCACTTGCTACCAATACCCCATGCTCGAGCTCGAGGTTTCTTGTAGCAAAGGGACTTACATCCGCTCTTTAGCCCACGACATAGGTCAAGCTTTAGGCTGCGGCGCCCATCTCTTTGAGCTCACCCGCATCCGCTCAGGCCCTTTTCTTTTGGAGCAGTGCATTCCGCAAGACGCGCTAAAACAGACCGATTTTGATCCTTTTCCTCATTTGATGCGCTTATGAAGACAGCAATCACTATTGGTTTTTTTGATGGAGTGCATTTAGGGCACCAAGCGCTCCTGAACGTCCTACGAAAATATCCACACACCACAATTTTCACTTTTTCCAATCACCCTCTGTCTCTTTTTGCTCCTCCCGGCCCCGACCTCCTCTTACCTCTTGAAGAGAAGTTAGCGCTTCTCAAAACCTTTGCAGATGAGCTCATTGTCGTCCCCTTCACAAAAGCCTTTGCCGCCACTCCATTCGACCAATTTCTCGACCAATTCGATCTTGCACACCTCGTGCTCGGCCAAGGTGCTGCATTTGGAAAAGACCGAGAAGGCACTGAAAACCACGTCCGTCAATACGCACTCTCTCGCAACATGACAGTCGAATACATTCCCAAACTGCAAATCGACGGACGCTTCGTCTCTACTACAGCGATTCGCCAAGCCAAAGCCTCTGGAAACCACTCATTAGTCACTCAACTTTTAGGAAGATCATGACCACCAACCTCTCTTGCGGCATCGTAGGCCTCCCAAACGTCGGAAAATCCACCCTATTTAACGCACTCACCCGCAACAACGCCGCATCAGAAAACTACCCCTTTTGCACCATTGATCCAAACCTTGGCATCGTCCACCTCCAAGACCCTCGTCTAGAAACGCTTTCTAAGCAATCGCAAAGCAAAAAAATCATCCCAGCAACTGTCAGTTTTGTAGACATTGCAGGCCTTGTCAAAGGAGCATCGCAAGGAGAAGGGCTCGGCAATCAATTCCTCACCCATATTCGAGACACAGATGCCATCATCATGGTCGTACGCTGCTTTGAAGATCCCAATGTGATCCACGTCGCAGGGCGCGTCAATCCCCTCGACGACATCGAAGTCATCACCTTAGAACTCGTTTTAGCCGACTTACAAATGGCCGAAAATGCGTATAGTCGCATTGAAAAGCAGGCAAAGCTCAAAAAAGAGCTGCAACCCGCCGCCGATTTTCTCCATAAAGCAATCGCCCACCTCAACCAAAATCTCCCCCTTCGGGCGCTCTCGTTAACCGCTGAAGAAGAGATCGTTGCCTCCCAATACAATTTTCTCACCGAAAAGAAGGTA
>JAKAFF010000024.1 GCA_021818045.1 bacterium | reverse complement strand
CTTCATGTGCAGATTGCTGGATCCTGGAGATAAACGATGAATTTATTGCACCGTTGCCAGAACTTATAACCGGGTGTGCGGCATATGAGGCGGCCCTGTGCGAACTGGATGATGTTCTAGTAGTTGGCATCTTTTGTTCTTCTTAGTTAGTAAGTTTTGTGATAAATGTTTTGTTTCTAAGTATTATAGCATCGTTATTGTGTTTTTTTATATCTGAATGAATTCGTACTAATAATAAAAATTATTAGTTGATGTCGAAGATGCTTGAATGGTTGTGTTTTTTTTTGCTGCATCGGGGGGCAAAACTTGCTTTCTTATACCAATCGTAATAGATATTCACCGGGGGCGCCAGACGAGTTCAGACAGAAATCCTCTCTCTGACGGTCGCGCTATGCGTATGCATTGCAATAGAGGGTATAACACATCGCTGTCATTAGTGGTGGCATCTACTATAGTGGGTGAGACTGGCGTGGGCCATATCCAGTAGCCGCTATGGCGGTAGCTGTGAGTGTAAGGACGGCTATTTTCTTGCGATGCTCGCGAAAATCGCCATCAAAGAAAGGGGGCAAAAAGAAATTTTATCACTGGACAGCGCCTAGCCCTTCGCAGTCAATGATTTTTTTTGCATAGAGGTGAGAGTTCCTTCCAATTCTACGGTCGCAAAACGGACTAGGGTATCGTAATGGCTGGAATGTTTGCTCAGCGGGGCGGTAGCTTCGGTCGTTTTGGGGCTTGGAGTGGGTGGGTGGGTAGGTTCCTCTGGCGGTTTAAAGGGGGTAAAAGAGACCTCTTTGAGCTCAGCTGGCGGAGAGGTCGGTGTGTTACTGGGTTCTTGGGTTGTGGGGACGGGGGGGGGAGGGTTTTCGGTTAATGTGCGAATCAATGTTTCAATGGGAATGCGGTGTTTGGTGCGAATGATTTGGAGAAGGAGGGATTCCAAAGTAATGCGAGGGAAAGGGCTTTTTTGAAAATTGGGCTCGGCCTGGATGAGGAGGTCTAGGATATGCAGGCACTGCTGCTGGGTATAGAGCGCAGCTGTTGGATGGGGAGTGTTGAGGGTACGGGCCATGGTCAGATGGCGGTAGTGCTCGACGAGCTGTTCGAGAAAATGGGCGAGATCTTTGCCCGTTTGAAAGAGCTGCTCGACGAGCTCAAATGCGAAAGAGAGGCGATAGTCAGCAAAAGCCTGATCTAGCTGGGTGAAGAGTTCTGCCGGTACGAGGCCGAGCGTTTGGCGCACTATGGCATTTGTAATGGTTTGATCGGAAAAACAAAGGATCTGGTCAAATAAAGATTCGGCATCTCGCAGGCTGCCTTCAGAAAAGCTTGCGATGAGTTCTAGGGCGTCTCGATCGACAGGGCGCGATAAGTCAGTTGCGATTTGCTGTAATTTTTGTACGGTGAGCGAGGAGGGGATTCGGGCAAGATCAAATCTTTGGCAGCGGCTAATGATGGTGGGGAGTACTTTGTGGGGTTCGGTGGTGGCAAAGAAAAATTTGGCCTGCTCGGGAGGCTCTTCGAGAGTTTTTAAAAGGGCGTTGAACGCCTCTTTGGTGAGCATGTGCACTTCATCGATGATATAGATCTTGTATTTGCCGTGGCTTGGGGCGTAGCCCACTGTTTCGTTGATTTGTCGAATGTCGTCGATGCCCCGATTGGAGGCGCCGTCGATTTCTATGACATCTAGCGATTGACCCGCAACGATCTCTCGACAAGATGGACAGGTGTTGCAAGGTTCTTGATCAGGCCCCAGCGATTGGCAATTGAGCGCTTTGGCAAACAGACGGGCAAGCGTTGTCTTCCCGACGCCTCGCGATCCGCAAAAAAGGTAGGCGTGCGCCAGCTTTTCGAAGCGAATGGCGTTTTTCAGCGTTACCACGGCCGCCTCTTGGGCTACGACGTCGCAAAATTGCTGGGGGCGGTATTTGCGGGCTAGGATCTGATATTTTTCTGCCATGCTGCGCAGTATATAACCTGGGGCGAGATGAGTGCAAGTGGGGGGAGATAAATTTTTTGTCTGGCGCTCTTTTTTGCATCGTATTTATACTCAAGGTATGCAAGAGAATCGAGACCGGCTCAAGGCAGGGTGGCAGCAGTGGCTCTCTTCCAATAATCGAGGATGGCGGCTCATTGTTGGATTTGTGTGCGTTGCGTTTTTAGCGCTCTTTCTGCATTTCCGAGAGGTGCGGCTCGAAGTGTTAGAGCTGAATGCCACGGCGCGGCGCTATATCGTAGCACAGCTCGATTTCGAATTTCCCGATTACGAATCGACTGTTGTGCTCAAGCAGCAAGCCATGCAAGATGTGGGCGCGGTCTATCAGCTCGATGATCGGCAGATTCGGGAGAGTCGCTATGCACTGGAAGAGGATTTGATCCATAACAAAGCGTGGCGAGAAAAATTTCCTTTAAGCACTTTTGAGGAGATGTATAAAGCGGCAGATGAGCTAGAAACGATTTTGCTAGAAACGCGTTGTACAGATCCCCGCACGATCCAAAAGGTGAAAGAGCTAGGTCTTGCAGATAGCTCTTATTACGAATATATCCCGGAAGAGGGGCAAGTCGCTTTGCCTGAACCAATTTGGGAGCGCATCGCCCAGCAAATTGCCCAGGCTGATGCTTTTCATCCAGAGACCATCTCTTATGTCATTCACTCATTTCAGGCGCGCGTTTGGACGCTTGCGCGCGATACGGCATTAGAGCGCTCGCTGCGCGCGCAGGTGAGTCGCAATATTCCAGATAAATTTACTAAAATTTTGGCGGGCACTCGCGTGATTGATCAAGGAGAAAGGATCACCTCGCGCCACTTGACCATGATGCAATCGATGAAGAGCGCGATTTCAGAAAGTCGCAAAATTTGGGATTTGCCCACAATGGTTGCAAGCATTTTGCTCGCCCTCATTTTTGTGACGATCAGCGGGCTGTATTTTCGGATTAGTCAACCGCACTTTATCCGCTCTTTAAGAGAAATTTCTCTTTTTGTCTGCATTGTTCTTTTGACGCTGTTATTTGCTAAGGTCACGGAATATGCTTTGTTGAAAAGCACTTCAGATGTGATCGAAGCGATTCGCTATCCGATCGTGGCCCCTTTTGCAACGATCTTAATTTGCATTCTCCTATCTCCTCGGGCCGCTTTATTTGCTGCGACCTTTCTTTCTATTCTCCTTTCGGTAAGTCTTGCTGTCGATCACGGCCATTTTCTCATTTTGAACCTCGTGACGTCGATTGTGGTGATTATCAGCACGCGCAATTTGCGCAAAAGAAAAGAGGTTTTTACTGTTTGTTTTAAATCGTGGCTTAGCTCGATCCCGGTTCTCTATGCGTTCATGCTCGCAGAAAACCATCTCATCTCCTATTCATTTCTCATAGATGCAGGAGCCTCTTTTGTCTTCCTGATGCTCACAGCAGTGCTGGTGGTAGGGCTTTTACCTGCGCTAGAGACCCTGTTTGGTGTTGTGACGGACATGACGTTGATGGAGTTCATGGATTTGAGCAACGAGCAGTTGCGACGGCTTTCTTTGGAGGTGCCAGGTACATATCAGCATAGTTTGGTCCTTGGAAATTTAGCGGAAAACTGCGCGCACTCCATTGGAGCTAACGGTTTGTTTTGTAGAGCCGCCGCCTTGTATCACGACATTGGAAAAATCAATAATCCTCAGTTTTATGTGGAAAATCAGCAAGGGCCTGTCAATATCCATCAACTTTTGACTCCTTTGGAATCGGCCCAGGTGATTATCGCCCATGTCACGGATGGGGAGGCCATGGCCCGTAAAGCCCACTTGCCGCAAGCCTTTATCGATATCATTCGAGAGCACCACGGGACGACGCTGGTCTACTATTTTTATTGTAAGCAGCTGGAATTGAAAGGGGGCAGGGTAGAAGAGGTCAATGAGAGCCAGTTTCGCTATCCCGGGCCCAAACCTCGCAGCAAAGAATCTGCCATCATTATGATTTGCGATACTATTGAGGCGGCCTCCCGTTCTATGGAGGAGATCAATGAGCAGACGTTGACGGAACTGGTCAATCGATTGGTCTCAGAAAAAGCAGAAGATGGGCAATTCGATGAGTGTCAACTCACTTTTGAAGAGCTGGGACGTGTGAAAAGCGCCTTAATCAAGACGCTTCTTTTATCCCACCACGTAAGAATTAAGTACCCAAAACGCTGAGAACTTCATGCGTGAGTGTTTTGAGCCGTGCGTCTGCTTGCTTGATGGCTGCGGTCAAGTGTTGGGTGTTTTGTTCTACAATTTCGATGTAGATTTTGATTTTTGGTTCAGTGCCGGATGGGCGAACGACAATTTTCGTGTGATCTGCAAGCCAAAACCTGAGGACATCTGAGGGGGGCAATTGCTGGTACCCTGGAAGGTAATCCTCGAGTTGTGTGACTTGTTGTCCGTGTATTTGTTGGGGAGGATGGGCTCGCAACTTTTTCATGAACGAGTGCATCTGCTCCATGCCAGCTTGGGTGTTGTCGAATGCAAGGCTTGAGAGGGATTCTCTATGCAATCCATATTTTTGATAGATTTGATGGAGCCTGTCTACGAGCGTCAGATTTTGCCGTTTTGCAAGCGCTGCTACTTCTGCGATGAGACAAGAGGCGCTGATCGCATCTTTGTCGCGTACAAATGTTCCAAAAAGACACCCGTAAGACTCTTCTGCGCCAAATAGATATTGGTAGCCATCAAATGCCTTTTCCCAGATGCCAATTTGCGCTCCGATATATTTAAATCCCGTGAGTGTGTCGATGCACCTTGCTTGAAAACTTTGCGCGATGGTGCGAAAAAGCTCAGTTGTGACGATGGTTTTGATAAAGGCTGCATTGGCAGGAAAGGCGTTTTGAGACGTGAGTACTGTGCAGATGTGGTGTAGACAAAGACATGCAAATTGATTGCCGGAAAGACGGACAGGTTTGCCTTGATCAAGCACGACGATCCCAATGCGGTCTGCATCGGGATCTGTTGCAATGAGAAGATCTCTTTTTTCATCTAAGAGCATTTTAGAGCCTAAAGAGAGGGCCTGCTCTTCTTCTGGATTTGGCGATGGGGCTGTGGGGAATGAGCCGTCGAGAGTGCACTGCTTGGGCACGATAGAGATATCGGTATAGTGCCAACTTTTCAGCGCTTTTGGCACCAACCGAATCCCAGTTCCATGTAGGTTCGTGTAGGCAATCTTTAAAGGGATAGCGCTCAGCTCTGGCAAAAGCTGCAATTTTTGTAGCTCAGCTAGATAGGCCTCATCGAGCTCTTCGCCAATTTGCGTATAACTCTCTTTTAAGAGGACTTGGCTAGGGGATTTAATTTTGCCGACCTCATCCATGATCCCTTGATCGTGTGGGGGGGTGACTTGGCATCCATCACTCCAATAGACTTTATAGCCATTGTATTGCGCAGGGTTATGCGAGGCGGTAATCATGACGGCGGCGCTGCAATGAAAGTGGCGGCATGCAAAAGAGACAAGGGGAGTTGGACAAATCTCTTTAGAGAGCAAAGCTTGGATCCCATTACCGGAGAAAACTTTGGCTACATCTTCGGCAAATTGCCTGGAAAAGTGGCGCGTATCATAGCCGATAAAAACGGTGTGAGGTCCTGGAAATTGATTGATGTATTGCGCAAGGCCTTGTGTTGCCATGCGGACGGTGTAACTATTCATGCGGTTGGTGCCGATGCCTAAGTACCCGCGCATACCCCCTGTTCCAAAGGAGAGGTCTTTGAAAAATGCATCCGAGAGCGCTTGGGGATCTGTTTGTTGTAGTCGTTTGATCTCCTCTTTTGTGGCAGCATCAAACGGGCCATCGAGCCAGGACTGGATCCTTTTTTCTACATCGGACATAAGTGCATTATTGCAGTTGTGGATAGTGTCTTACAAGTCAAAATTTTGATCGAGCAGGCTGTCGAGGTAGGTCATGCATTGCTCTTGGATGTGGGTGGATGGCACAAGGGGTGCATCGGGATGGTTGATCCCTTCGCAACGCAAAGCCGCCTCCTCCCAATCTTCGCTTTTGCGCAAGTGATGGATCCACCAAGGAAACGTGTGGCATTGGATAGGGCGGCTTTCATAGACTGTGCATTGGTTGTTTTCGAGAAATACGCAATCATAATTATGCGGCCTTTCTAAAAGGGCGTATTGTCCATCGACGAGCCGGGCGTATTTGCGCAAAAATTGCTCGGGCAACAGATTGAAGTGATGCGATAACTGCGCAAGGTCTTGTTGAGAGAGAAAAACGTAGCCTGGAGAGCCGGTGCAACACTTGCCGCAGCCTGTACATTTAAATCGGAGCCCTTGTTCAAACCAAGGAGGCGTTTCTACGTCCATGAAAACTCCTCAGACAAGACAGGCGTCCATTCATTGCAAAAGCGATAGCGCGTAACAGCGCATTTTTGGCCGGAGATCTCGATGAGATTCCAGGAGCCTTGTGTTCGATGCGTGCAGCTGCCGCTATCGAGGAGGATAGGAAGGTTATTCGGTTGCAAATTGGCCACCGTTTGGCGGTGGGTATGGCCGTGTAGATAGAGCCGGATGCAAGGGTGGCTTTTGATTTGTTTTTGCAGAGCATCGCCTCGTTGCAAGGTGTGGCGGAGTTCATCGTTTTGAAAGAAGGGGTAGTGATTGAAGAGGATCACTGAGGCGTTTTGCGGCATCTGTTGCAACACGGCTTCCAAGCGCCCTTCGAGAGATGCTGAAAAAAGGCCTTGAGAGGAGTGGGGAGGTGTTGCAATGCACGTATCCAGCGCAACAACCCACCAATTGGGAGCAATGGAGTGCACTTCGATGCCGTGCTCTTTCAGCGACATTGCACCAAAAGGGCTATTTTGAGGAGGTGGATTTGTAAAATAGCGATAAAAATGATTTTGGCGTTTGCTGCGATACGTGTAGTGATCGTGGTTCCCCGGGATCGAGAGCCAAGGGTTTTTTAAAGAGCTTGCAAATTGGCGCGCCTCCTCGTACTCGTTGAGTAAAGAGGTGGTTGTAAAATCGCCTCCCAAAAGCACGAGATCGACCCCTAGCTTCTGAAATAGGGCGGGCAGCGGGATCAGCAGCTCTTTGCCAAAATGTTGCCTACGAGAAAAAAGCCAATTCAACTGCCCAAAAAATCTTTTAGAAAACCACTGTAAAGGGTTTTTGCTAAAGCGTGCAAAATGCAAATCTGAAAGTTGGGCAATGCGCATGGCGAAGCATTATACCACTCGATCAAATTCTTGGCGTTTTTTTCTTTGTCGGCCGCGCATGTTTTGGGGGTGCATTTTGGCGATCGAAGACCGGTACCCGCCCTTTTTGCATGGTGCGGTTGCGCTCTTCGGAAGAGGGTTTTGCAGGGATGTGAGCTAACGTCTCCTCGCGCATCTGCAATTTAGCTTTTTTGCGCGCCTCTTTTTTGGTGACGGGCCATGTGGGGATATCGGGCATCTCCTCTTCTAAACTCTCGTCGCGACGGACAGAGCGAAGAATCCGTTTATTGAGTTTTTTCATGTGATGGGGAAGGTCTTTCATACACACCGCCTAAGTTAATTGTAATAAATCGATCAATTTATTTCACTTAGTTGCATAAAACGTTGCATTTTAATGTCTTTATAACTTTATTTATTGTGACTAATTGCTTCCAATATTTTTCGCGCAGTCGGGAACCTTTCCAGTTGGGGATCCAGTGGGGGGGGGTGAGGATGGTGGCGCTTTTCCATCCTGGGCGCCAAAGGCGCATTTGTTTATGGGATTTGGCGATGATGAGGGAGGGGATTTGGAGGTAGGAGGCGATGTGGCCGGGGCCGGAGTCGTTGCCGATGAAGTAGCCCGATTCGTAGATGAAGGAGCACAACTCTTCGATGGAGGGGAAGAGGGGGATGATGTGGGGTTGAAGGTCCTGTTTTTCGAGAAAGCGTACGACGGCGAGAAATTTGGGTGTAGGCCAATTTTTTTCCATTTGGGCGCTGCCCGTGTGGATGGCGACCCGCTTTGGGTATCTGCGGTGGACGAGGCCGGCGGGGGGGAGGAGGCCATTTTCTGGGGTGGCTTGGATATGGAAGAGGGCTTGCAAAGAGGCAATGACATTATCGACCATGGACCAAGAGGGATTGCAGACGTAGTCCAAGCCTTGTCTTAAGGGGCCGTGTTTAGATGCGAGGTGCTGGCCGTAAAATGTGAAGACGGGCTTATTTTGGTCATGGAGAATTTGAGATTGTTTCGTGTTATCGTGTTGCAAAAAGATGAGGTCTGCGTCATGGGGCTCTGCGAATTGGCATTGCGGCAACCAATTGCCGAATCGATGAGGGGAGGCGGTAGTGACATCATAGCCGTGTTTTTTTAGGTGATATGAGGCGATGAGCATGATGAGGGCGTCGCCGATGCCATTGGCGCACACAACCGCTATTTTCATCCACTAGACCTTTTTCGAACATCCAACTTTTGAATTCATTTGTGTATACTGTACCATGCCAAGGCGTTGTTCAACAAGGGACGACGCTCAAGGTGTCTGCTGCTTGCTTGCGACCATATACACAAATGAGTTCAAAAGTTGGATTTTCGGCTGCGCCAAAGCGGCGCAATTATACAAATCCTGTTTGGTCTTGCAGACACAGATTTGTGTCGATTTAAACATCTTGTATCTATAAATTGTTTTTGGAAAATCAACTTGTGTGAGGTGTTGTATGGCGAGTCCGTCTAGAAGTTCTACTCTTGGGGCAGTTGCAAATGCCTATGCTGTGTCCGAGGGCGCTGCCGCTGCCCCCTCGAAGCCCCTGCCACAGCTCACTGTCAATCTCGTTATGACCCTTTTTGCGCAAGAATTGCAAAAGCTGCATCCTCATGCTGAGCCCCAAAGTTGGAGTGCCAGACACCCATATCTAAGGGATTTTACATGGTGCGCAGTCGGGACAGCCGTGGGCGGTGGATTGTTGGGTATCGCGCAAGCCGTTTCTGGGACAGCGCAGGCAGTGTTAGTCTCTACGGGAGCGGTCTCTGTTGTCAGTTTTCCACTTGCATTTTGTATTAGGAGCCTTTTTCGTTGTGGAGGGCCAGACGAAATAGACCGCGCTCCAGCCGATGACCTCAACCTCTTGCGCAAGAGGATGAAAACCGATGCAGCGCTGGATGCGGAATGGAGCCGTAGGTCGGTGAAAGTCGACGCCATCACGGTACGAGCAGCCTTTTGGGGAGGTGTTGTGGGAGCTATCCTGGGCTATCGCAAATCAATGCAAGTCAATGAGTGGCGTTCCCGAGTAACTCAGGTGCGGGAGGAGCGCCAAGATGTCACTCGTTTGATCAGACGCACTGTCTTGGAGCTACAAGAAGAGACACAACGCCGGCAGGCGGCCTTGCAGGCCGCTCAAAAGCGATTGGAGGATAGCAAGACACGCAAAAATAAGGCTGATGCTCAAGCAGCTTACGAACTCTGGAAACGAGCAGATATAGTCTTGCGTCGAAAATCTGCGTAAAAATTTTGAGGCGTTACCGATGCAGTGAAAAATCGATGCTTCAGGTCGTTTCGGTATACACAAATGAGTTCAAAAGTTGGATTTTCAGCAACGCGAAAGCTGGCACAGCCGAAAATTCAACTGTTGAACTCATTTGTGTATAAGATTATTCCTTAAAAAGGATCCAATTGCCGCACAGGACACTGCAATTGCCGCTGCCCGCCATGGCACTCGTCCCACTCCATTTAATACTATTTTCCCCGCATCTTGATAATATCCCATTGATATTGCGCTCCTAATAGCGCCACATCGCTCACCAGGCCGTAACATGCGTTCAACAACATCAGGTCGATGAAGCCTTAAAGCTAATTGCATAGCTTCTGAGCGCTGATTAGGGTGGTTGTCCGTCAAACGAACAAATTCTGCGTCCCACCCTTTTGCAAGAGCTATTTCCACTCCCAGCGAGAAAAGTTTCTTGCAGTTGTTAACTAATCTCTCCAGCCTATCTCTTTCTACTGGAAGATCTTTGACGGGCGTCTCGCCAAATCTTATTTGGGATAGATCGCCACGAAATTGCTCTCGGTGCTTCTCAATTGTTCTGCGAACCCAAAACTCGATCAGAGGTTCTCGCAATACAAGACATAATGAATTAAGGTATGTTATGGAGTTTAGATATCCCATATGTCTATCGCCCTCTGCTGAGGTTTCAATCGTACTGAATGTATAATCAATTATTCTGTACCACATCCTTATCAAATCTTCTTCCGTATTACAGATGCTCTGGACAAGGCGTTGAAATTTTGGTAGTGAAGCAAACGGCACACTGAATGCGATAAGAGCCTCTTCTTGATCTGAAGGGCTATATGTATTTAAACAATTTAACATGACCTCGTATGGCACATCAAGCCAGGCTATATAGGCAGCTATCATAAGAATGCATGTCTCTTGGCGTGCGGGATTTTCTTGTGTGCCCGCGTTAAATCTCTGCAGAAAAAGGTTGTCGAAATTTCCGCGAGATCTTCTAGGTTTAAGTTCGGGTAAAATTTCGAACACTCTTTCGCTTATGTCGGCGATAACCGGAAATCGAAAAAGCCCATCGATATAATCATCAGATAGGGGAGATCTTTCGAAAATAGATCTAGCCATTTCATCGCAACCTAATCGTAAAGCTGACGCCAAAAGATGCATCTGCATCCATTGTTTGTTCGCCTCATCAAAGATTTGATGATTACAAAAAAAATCCCAGAACAAAAGTCCTGTCTGTAAACTCTTTGCGTTTACATTTGCATCTTGGCAAATTGTAGGACGGCTGTAGTTGGGTAACGGCATCATCAAGGACTGTTGTATAACAGGACATGTACCATAGATTTTCGAATATCCCCACTCGCCACGCGCTTCAGGAACTATATGTCCTAGCAAAAATTGGGCCACCTCAACACGTCCCCTTTTTAACGCTTCAATAAAGGCTTGATCTAAGTGGGCAGAGGCTATCCATTTATCCGTGAAACATTGTAAATCCCCTTCCTCTACTATGGACAACACTTCTGGCAAAGAGTGATGCTGGTGCGGAATAGGTTTGGACAGCCCTTCAACAGTAAAATGAGTCACCCTTCCTCTGCAAAGTAAACAATCTCGAGTGGTGTTTGGATTTGCGTAGTAATTTTGCATGCAAAAAAAATGAAGAAGAGGTTGACAATTTTCATGATGGCCATTTCCTTCCAATGTTATCAGGGGGCCTTCTCCTGAATAACAAACATCACAGAGTTTGCTATCCTCAGAATTTATCGAAGATCTAATTGGTGATACTCCAATACCCATCAGTATATGTCCTTATATCAATCTTTATACGCAAAATCGAACGTGTATTTTATTGTTAAAAATGATTCTAGTCAATATCTATATACCCAAGTGAATTCAAAAGTTGGTCGCGGAAGCTCCAATTGCTCTGAATTTATCCCTCACGCGGCTTCTCAAGGTTTGACCTAAAATCGACTC
>JAKAFF010000023.1 GCA_021818045.1 bacterium | reverse complement strand
TGACTTAATCTCTTCACGCTCTTGCCGATACTTGATAACCAAGCCTTCACTTTCCATCGGATCAAACATTACAAAGAGGGGGAGACGAAAAGGACACTCGTTCAAATAACACTCAGCCTTAACTCGAGGATCGTTATTTTCTGAAGCTGCATACTGATCAGACTGATCTGCGTTTCTGCGCTCATCATACAGTTTTTCAAACAAACGAGAGTTTTCAATGCCATAGCCCAAGAGAATCCCCAGGCAAATAAAATCATCAAATATTCGGCGCCACATATCGTGGTTGCCATCTCGAAGGGATTCCATTGCAATAACAGGATCAAAATCGCATCCAGCAGCTCGTTTAAACTCGACATAGTGTTTTTTGATCAATGGAACAGCCAAATCTGTATTGAGAAACGTTAGTTGGTTGAAATCGCCACAATTCACCTCGGTTAAGATAAACCGACTGGCGATTTGGATCGGCTTTTTTTTTAGAATATTCCATCCCTCTTCGAGCTGCCTGTCTACTTCAATTGTTTCGATTTCTGGATGGGCAGCAAGATATTCCTGAAGCTTTTTGTGGCTTTCGGGCGACATGTCGATCAAACTTTCAATAGTTGCTGCTTTGGACCCAAACAACGTGTAAGCGCCTCCGTGTTCTAGAAGCAGCTCTTCAAAAAATTTGGTGAGGATTACGCCTTCTTTTTTATCCATCGACCGAGAGCGAGAACAGCTAAAAAAACCAATTGACAACAAGCAAACGAGCGTTAAAAATAAAAATCCTTTAACTCTTGCAATAGGAGAAAAAATGAACCTTTTAGCGCTCATTGCTGCGACCTTATGTATATCTACCCTCAGCGGCCAGCCATATCAAGAAACGGGAAATGATGCCTCCTGGATTAAAGAATGTCAAGGCAACAGATTGTACATCAAGGCCGATCGTTTAGAAATTACCGACAAAGATATTATAGTAAGAGATGAATCGAATCTCCCAATCAAACTCAGCCACATTTCAGTGGACATCCTTGGGATTTTCACAACAATAGATACACTCAATGCCGCAGATATAGCGACAGTATGGAATATCGTTTGGTGCAGAACATGTGAAGCATATAGAAGTATCGATATCCGAGGTAATTGCGTGAGGTGTGGCAATAAACCCTGAGAGGGTGTCTACAAAGTGAGGTTCTGTCGATTTTTCGGTTCAAATCTTGGGGGGCTTGTTGGAGAGACTTAATGAATCTCAAATGAAGGATAAGACTCCCTGACAGGATGCAATTTGGTCTCTATCTCATCTACTTGACCTAAACCTGGCCGCAATTTCACAGTGTGAATAAAAGCATTGATTTGATCTCCCTTACCTTGAGCACAAATCTCTACTCTCCCATCCGGCAAGTTGCGCACAAATCCTTTGATGTCATGCAAGTGGGCGTGCCTCAATACAGACGCGCGAAACCCCACTCCCTGTACTTTCCCCGTCACAAAAATATGGATTTCTTGCATGTCATCCCCCTTCACAAGTCCCGATTAAATTGCTCGATGTGCTGAAACACTTCTGTGGTCGTCGCAGAATGATTGATCCGATTGCGCAATTCTTTCACCTGAGGCAATCGCTTCAAATACCAACAGGCCACACGCCTCATATCTAACAGCGCTTGCCGCTCCGGCTGATACTGAACGATATACTCCAAATGCTCAAAAAGAGCGCTGCGCAACCCCTCCACTGTCCGAAGAATAGGAGAGGCCCCTTCCAATGCACGTAAAATATCTTCCGCAATCCAGGGCTGTCCCATAGTGCCCCTCGCCGCCAAAACCGCATCACACCCAGTAAAATCAAACATCCGCAAGGCACTTTCAGCATCAAAAACGTCCCCATTGCCAATGACAAGAATTTCTTTGGCGGCAGCTTTACATGCTTTGATATGCTCCCAATTCGCAAATCCACTATACCCTTGAGCCCGCGTTCTGCCGTGGATTGCAATCGCTTTGGCCCCAGCTTTTTCGGCGATTTGGGTGATTTCTGCAGCATTAATGCTCTTTTCATCCCAACCAGCGCGGATTTTCACCGTCACCGGAATTTTAACAGTGGCAACCAACTCAGACAACACCTCTCCAATCAGAGCAGGAGTTTTCAACATCCCAGAGCCACTCCCATCTTTGGTCACTTTATCTACTGGACATCCACAATTGAAGTCGAGCACATCAAACCCTAGATCTTCGATGATTTTGGCCGCTTGTGCCGCAATCTTAGGGTTACTTCCGCAAAGCTGCGCCCCTATGGGGTGCATATCCGCTTCGTACTCCAACATTCGATACGTTCCCGCAATATTACGGATCAACGCCTCCATCTTCACCATTTCACAATAGACCAACCCAGGGCGACGGTTGCGACAAGACATCTTCCGAAATGGAAGATCCGAACAGCCAGCAAGCGGCGCATAAAGCACATTGTTGGCAAGCGGCTGAGAGCCAATGAAAAAGGGGCGCTTGCTCATCGGATAAGCCCTAATAGGATCGACTCCAGTACCCGCAATACAAAAAAGGCCAAAATAGGACTAATATCCAACACCCCCCCAAGAGGAGGAAGCAGTCTTCTAAACAGATTCAAATAGGGATCCACATAAAATGCAACAAACCGAGCTAAATGATGGGACTGCCATTGAGGAAACCAGGAAAGGATGATCCTAAAAAAGATTAAGAGCGAATACGCCACGAAAAGGGTGTGAATAATATATGCTAAATTCATCCCTTCCATTCTAAAGAGTATCATCATTTTCGTCAGCACTCGTACGAAAAGCCGCTAGAGAGTAAAATGGATGCAACCACGTGGTCAAAATAATTTATGTTCATTTTGGGCCTGCAAATAGATCCGCCCCACCTTCGCGGAGCCCTTGTCCTCAAGACCCGCAAAGGCATCGAAGTCAAAGCGCTGCGCTTTGGCCCCCTGGCCAATCCCGAGCATGTAAAACAGCTTTACATGCATGATTTTCGAGGAAAAATCGTCTCAGGCCTATCTGCTAAAGATTTTTTTATTCGCCACATCCAAATGAAGATGGCCAATCACAAACATGTTAGAGAAGCTTTAGCCTTTCAGACAGAGGCAACCTCCCATTTCAATCCTCAAGATATTCTCACAGTGCCATTCCTTGTCAGAAAAGATAAAGAGACCATCGATGCCACCCTGACTCACGCTCCCCGCCATCTCATTAGAGCGCATTTAGAAGAGTGCGCTAAAATCGGAGCAGATCCCGACCTAATACACACCACATCTTCTGCTCTATGCCTATTTGCAATCTGGAAATTTCCAGCCGTGACAGACGCTTTGATCGTGGATTTAGGATCCAATGAGTGGACCTGTGTGTTAATGGAGAACAGCAAACTCAAAAAATCCCACTCCATCCCGGGAGGCAATGAATCTTTGCTGTCCGCTTTACTCAAAGATAGAAAAAAAGTGCTTCTTCCCAAAGAGGTGGAAGGGGCTGCAAAGCTGCTCGATTTACTTCTCTTAAAAGCACCACTGACTCCCAACTTGACGCATCAGCTCCAAGCATTAAAGCAAGAACTCTACAAAACACAAAAATCCTTCCAAAAAGAGGGTCCGCCTATCCCACTGATCGTAACGGGAGAGACCGATGCTTTTATTCACCTAAATGAATTTTTGTTCGAATCCTTGCCGCACTCCAAAGTCCTTTTTGCAGAAGAACAAAAATATGCTACAGCCATTGGTTTGGCCCTTGCACAAACACGTTCTGATAGCATACAGCTGCGTCAAGACGAATTTTTCCCACAGAAAAACTGGAGAAAATTGGGTCTTTTTGCAACCACCCTTTTCGCAATCGCTCTATTTTTCAGTGGAGTGCTTCTTTTTTCAGGCATTCAGTCTATTCACAGCAAAAAACAGGCGCTTTTAACCTCCATATTACCCTCTTTACAACGAGGAGGACTCAAGGGGAGTATCGATCAATGGATTGCGACAATTGAGGCAAACAACAAGGAATATCCCTACATTCCACAAGCCCCAACAGTCACAGAAGTGTTAACTTGGCTCTCTTCTCATCCACTATTACAACAAGTGGCACAGGAAGGGGATCCTATTGACATCCTCGATATTCATTACCAAATGGTCAAATGCCCCAAAGTAGAGCGCACAAAAGAACCTTATCTTGCAAAAGTAGCTATCGAGTTTCGCTTTAAAAATGCGATGAATGCTCGCAAATTGCACGAGACCATTAGAGAGGGCGATCCAAAGATCGATACGAAATCTGAGATCACTTGGGATGTATTACACGATAGCTATCGCATTTCGTTTTTCTTAAACAATCGGCAGGCCCCATGAAGCTGGATCTATTCTTGAAAAGGTTTGGGAAACTCTGCTTTTCGCAAATACGACCCATTTTCTTTTTTATCCTCCTTTTATTTCCGATCCTTTTTTCTGCAATGCTTGTGTTTTTGGAAAATCAGAGCTTTCAAGAGCTAGAAATGCGGTTCCAAAAAGCGGCTAGAAAAGAAAAGCTCGCCTTTGCAAAAAAAGATAGAAAAGAAGTTTTTCTCCATCGCTATTCGCAAGCGGACCCCTATTTTCTGGATCGAGAAATCGAAACGCTTCCCTTATTACAAGCAGAACAAGAAAAACTGACCTCGCTTGCAAATCATCCCGCCTTTTTAGATACTGCCGCTTTAAAAAACAGATTCGATTTTCTCCAAGAAAACCACATCTCTTTCATAGAACAAGAAATGCGCAATACGCCCCATATCAAAGAGGTCGAAGAAACGCTCAAGCACCCCATTCAACTAGATGAAAGCGATCTACAAAAACTGCTTTCCATTATCGACAATCTACCTATCGGCTCTTTTCACCCCATTGAAAACAGCCCCCAACTAATGATTACAGAGTTCAAAATGAAAAAATTGAAAACACCTCTACAAACAGAGGTCTTTGAAGTAGATATGAGTCTTTTAAAACGGGAGTTTTCTCAATGAGATCGCTTTGGCCACTCCTGGGCGCCATGCTATGCGCCTCTGCTTGCTATCACCATACCCCGCAAGAGCCGCCGCTTGCAGCCATTCAGATCCAAGATCGCAATGGAATTGTAGAAACGATCAGTACTCCAGAGCGCATCTCTCATTATGAAGGGATCGACTTTCTCTCGGCTCAACCCTATAAAAAAGTGCTGCGAACCTACAAAAAAGATGGAAAAAATCACGCCAAAATCACGACATACCACCCCAATGGGACAATCGCCCAATACTTAGAGACAGAAGAGATGAGAGCTCACGGCGCTTATCGCGAGTGGTTTGAAAATGGTCAGCTCAAAATCGACGCCACCGTTGTAGGGGGAACGGCAGACATCGCCCCTAACGCACAGCAGGATTGGCTCTTTGATGGGGTCAGCTATGTTTGGGATGATCAGGGCAGATCCGTTGCCGAATTACACTACGAAAAAGGCTTTTTGAACGGAAGCAGTACCTACTTTTACCCATCTGGCGCCTTGCAAAAAGAGCTCTATTTTTCCAAAAACGAATTGGATGGGGATGCGAAAGAGTTTTTCGAAGATGGTCTGTTGAGATCTATCACACAGTACAAAGAGGGGATTAAAGAGGGCCTTTCTGAAATTTACTTTATTGATGGGAAAATAGCCGTAGAAGAGATGTATTCAGCGGGGCGATTGCATTCGGGCAAATACTACAATCCAAAAGGGGAGTTGGTATCGGAGATAGAAAATGGAGGGGGATTTCGAGCCCTTTTCGATAACCACCTATCGATCGTGACAGAATTCCGAATGGGCAACCCAGAAGGAGCCGTCAAACACTATTCTACTGATGGGCACTTACTGCGATCTTATTTTGTAAAAAATGGACAAAAACAGGGTGAAGAGCTCGAGTTTTTTCTCTCTTCGGAACTGACATCTGCCGCATCCGCCCCTGTTCCTAAACTCTCTGTGAATTGGCATGGGAATATGGTGCATGGACGCGTAAAAACTTGGTACAAATCGGGCAAATTGCAAAGCGAGCGCGAATATGTCCGCAATCAAAAACAAGGAGCTGCCCTAGCTTGGTATGAAGATGGCAATCTCATGCTCGTAGAAGAGTATGAAGGAGATCGTCTGATCCAAGGACGATATTATAAAATAAACGCCAAAGAACCCGTATCGACAATCACAAACGGCAATGGCCTGGCAAGTCTTTACGATGAAACAGGAGCCCTCTTACAAAAAATCACCTATATCAAAGGAAAGCCCCTTGATCTCGAAGAGTGAATGGCGGCGCATGTTGATACAACGGCGCAAAATCATTTCTGAAAAAAGACGAAAGATGGCCGCCCAGTTGCTGCAAGAGCGATTTGAACATTTGGGAAATACTCTTTCGTTTGCCTCTTTCGGCACAGAAATCGACACCAGCCCGTTAAATGCAGCGCTAAAAAAGCGGGGATGTCTTCAAATCATGCCTTATCGCGCTGAAGCCTTAGCGAATGTGCGCATAGATAACTTAGAGTGCATCCTCGTGCCTGGATTGGGTTTTGATCGAGATCGCTACAGAATTGGCTATGGCCAAGGGTTCTATGATCGATTCCTGGCGCAAGTAGGCCCCATTCCTACAATTGGGATCGGCTTCCACGAACAACTATGCGACTTGCTACCCAAAGATCCCTGGGACTTGCCTGTAGGGGAGCTTGCACTCTTTTAAGGAGACCTCTTTTTTAGCTCGGATGCAGGAGCGCCTTTTTTTTCTTCTTTTTTAGGAGCGCAGAAGTGGTTTCCCTCTCCCCAGCTCGCACGCACATAAGATCCTGGCTGCACCCCTACATGAGTTGAGTAAATTCCCTCAGAAGGGCACTGCCAAATCACTGTGTAAGGAGTCAAAGAGATATCGGGCGCCCCGGGGCGATTATAAGTCGTTGGAGCCATGTTCGTCGTGAAGTTTCTTTGCTGTCCCGGCTGAACTGAAAATTGTCCCAAATAAGTTCCATCAGAGGCTTGGATAATTGCAGTTAAGATGACTGTAGAATCGTTATGAAGCAAAATGGTGCCGCTCGTAGTCGGTCCCACTGCTATAAAAACCCACAGCAACAACAAAAAACGCCAATATTCACCTCTTTGCATCAGAAGACTCCATGCTATCCAAACGAGCCCACCTAAAATCCATTTGTCCCAAAGGGGATAACATCACATCCGATAAGCCGTCTCTTTGCACATAATTCAACACAAAATGAAATATGGGGATGATCGGCATCTGTTCCATCAAAATTTGTTCCGCCTCTCGCAAAAGTCCCTTTCTTTCTTCACCACTTCTGCATAATGCAGAGCGTTCTAAAAGATCAACATATTTAAGATTCTCCCAGCCTGTGTTATTCGTGCTCGAATCTTTATATTTAAAAACCTCGAGAAAATTAATAGGATCATCGAAGTCGGCAGTCCACGAACCCACAGCTAGATGAAAATCTCGCTGCGAAATGCGTTGGAAATAAGTCTTCGATTCTACGGCCTCTAAATCGACTTTAATCCCAAGAACCTCCTCCCATTGCCGTTGCATCGCTTGAGCCATGTTGGCATTTCTTTCGTTACTACTGTAACTCAACCGAATGGGTTCTAGCGTTTCTAGAGTAAGATCTAACTCCAAAAGGGCATCTGTCAAAAGGGCACGGGCACCGCTTGCATTCTTGTCTCTAAAATACCCCCTCGGGCACAACCCCATTGCTGGAGGCACAAGACCAAATGCTTTGATGTGGCCTCCTTGCAATACATGCGCCGTCAGACTATCGCGATCCAAGGCATATGAGAGCGCTTTGCGAAATGCAAGCGATCCTAGAGGATTTTTTTTGCCGCCTATTTTGTCGGCCGTGTTCAATCGCAGAAAATAGGTCGCAGAAAAAGGGCTGATGCGCAGTTGGTCTGAAGCGCGCAAAAAATTGACAGCATCGACAGGAATCGTAGACAAAGGAGATCCTGCCCAATCTAATTTTCCTATCTCAAACATGCGCATCTCTGTATCTCCAGGTATCATCAACAAAGAGATCCCTGAAAGATGCACTTTTTTGGCCTCCCAGTAACGGGGGTTTTTAACAAGATGCATTTGATCTGAGTGCTTCCAGTCTGCCAAAACAAACGGACCGTTTCCCACATAAGTTTGCACATCTAAGACAAGAGTTGGATTGGCTACAATTGTCTTTCTTGGCAAAGGAAGAAAGGGCGATGTAGCCAAAAGTTGTAAAAAATAAGGTACTGGTCCTTCCAACTCTACGACTAAAGTCGATGCATCCGGAGTTTCAATACCTACTTTATCTAAAGCAATCTCTCCAAGTTTTGCTATCCGAGCATTTTTTATGACAAACAGTTGATAGGCAATATCAGTCGGAAATTGAGGATTGAGTATAGACTTCCAAGTTTCGGCAAAATCAAACGAAGTGACTGGCTCTCCGTTAGACCACACACTTTTGCGCAAATGAAAAATATACCGCTTTCCATCCTCAGACACTTCCACATCCTGAGCCAAAGCAAGCTCCACCTCACCCAATTTCGATACCCTGGCCAATCCCTCATAGAGCATACGAGTGATCGTCACTGCCGTCAAATCTCTCGCCTTTCTGGGGTCCAACGTGGTCGGATCGGATCCAATATTGATTTTCAAAGTGTTACGAAGATTTCTGTCGCTATGATGACACCCTCCCAAAAGAAATAAACACAATAGCAAGAACCTGCACATGCTAAACCTCAGAATTTTTCCGCAAAAGTAACACAGTTTCTAATTTCCTTGTACTATTGCTGCGCGCGCTCTTACATGGCAACAAAAACTCATCTTCTTGATATTCATAGAATTAAAAAACCCATTGATTCATCTGTGATTTCCCGCTATGAGAAGAATAAACACCCAATAATGGGAGCGTGAATGCTACAGGAAAATTCCTGCTTTTTTCGTCCGACCACTTTTTTTGGGACCCCTATTCATCACAGTGAGCTCGCAGAAGACACATCAGAACAGCCATTTTCTTTTTCCTTTCAAGACAACGTATTTCAGATTACAACACCACACGCTGGGCTATTTATTCACTGGTTTGACGAAGAATCCGAGGATGTTTGCACGCTTGCCAACCAGGGATGCATCAAGTGTTTGGGATGAAAAAAGGGATTTATTCTTGATTTAATTTTCAATTTGAGTTTAACATCCCAAATGTAAACTTGAGTCGTCTGTTGCGGAAGGTATCTGCGACTTGGGATTCAATGAATACCGAGGCGACGCTACAAAATTAGCGAAAGCTAAGAATTTTAAGTATTCGTCCAAAATGGAGAGCAAAAATGCTGAAACTACTGAAACAAATAACGCCATGGATGGTAGCATCGCTCCTCGTTGCTACTACCGCTTTTGGTCAAGAGTCTAGACCAAATGCTGGCGGTCTCAATGCAAAAAACGAGCAGCCCGCTAAGCCTTGCGCGAAGCCGGAGTGCAAACCAAAATCGTGCCCACCACCATGCCCACAACCATGCCCACCAACACAGTTGTGCCCATCACAACCTTCGGCATGTTGCCCACCATGGCCAATGCCTGTGCTGAACGCTGCATATAACTATCCAGCTCGCACACAGACAAGATGCCCCTGGGATCTTTTCTTTGATATCAGCTTTATTTACTGGCAACCAACCGAGGACAACATTGCCTTGGGCAAAAAGTGGAGCGGATTGAACAATGCAACAGATCCTGTAAGCACCACTTCATACACAGAAACGCTCCAAAACACGGGCTCTAGCTACAAGCCAGGCTTTAAAATTGGCATGGGCGGATTCTTTGAACATGATAACTGGGATCTGCATCTCGAATATACTTGGTTCCACAACCAAGAATCTGCTAGTTTCTCTGTACCAAGTGTAGCAAATGCAACACAAGCACTCACAGATTACTGGCCAGAACAAGTCTCTGGAGGTACTAATTACTACGATTCAGGATCTGGCAAATGGAAACTCCAAATGGACATCTTGGATTTGGATTTGGGACGCTGGTACTATGTTGGCACCAAGCTCACTTTCCACCCAACTGTTGGTTTGAGAGCTGCATGGATCCATCAGAGATATTCCGCTACGTTCTCAGCTGACAGTCCATTGCCATATGCGACTGTTGGTAATGGTGGGGCTGGAAATAGTCCATTCCATTACTTGACAACTACAGGAATTTCCAAGTCTAACTCCTGGGGTCTTGGTGCAAAAGCTGGGCTCGATACAAATTGGATGCTTGGCTATGGCTTCAGACTCTATGGATGTGGGGAAGGAGATCTTCTTTTCACAAGATATACCACTCTTTCTACCAACACCAAGAATTCTCCTAACGCGCCATCTACTGGCACGCCAACACAATCTGTAAAAAGTGCTACAAATCTGAACACAGTAAGAGCTCACCTAGATCTCGAACTAGGGTTTGGATGGGGCACCTATTGGGATTGCAACAACTGGTATACTGATCTCGCTATCGGATATGATTTTCAGGTGTTCTTTGACCAAAACATGTTTGGTTTCGATAGTCAAATATCCGAAGGTGACTTGGCCACGCAAGGTTTGAATGTCAAATTCTCTCTGACATTCTAACTATTGCAGGTTCAATCAGCAATAATTGAGGGGGCCAGATTTTCTGGCCCCCTTTTTTTTTCCACATATACTCTCTCTAAAAAACACCCCTTGAAGTCATTTCTACATAGAGATGGTGCATTTTTTCTTGATCAAATGTTCAATATTAACTTAACATCCAAAACGAAAGTCGCTGGATCGATTGCAGTAAGTCAGAAATTGTGTCGATAAGTAGACTGAAAAGAATTGAAGTTCGTCCAAAATGGAGAGCGCTAACATGCCAAACATACTAAATAAGACAACGTCCTGGATCGCTGCAACACTATTTGTTGCTTCATCGACATATGGTGACGCCCCTATGAGTAACACTCAAGAATGCTCAAAACCTGAATGTGCACCTGAATCGTGCCCCCCGCCTTGTCCACAACCTTGCCCGCCCACGCAATCATGCCCAAGTGAGCCAGCTCCTTGCTGCCCTGCGTGGCCAACTCCAGTATTAAATGCCGCTTACAACTACCCAGCTCATACACAAGTGCGTTGCCCCTGGGATGTGTTTTTCGATGTAAGCTTCATTTATTGGCAACCCTACGAGGACAATCTCGCCCTCGGCGTGCTAACTAGCAATTTAACCTCAACTGTCGCTCCTAATCCCAATACCGCAACTTCTTCAGTCATCAATATGGCATTTGACTATAAACCTGGCTTCAAGGTGGGTGTAGGTGGATTTTTTGATTATGATAGCTGGGATATTCATGCAGAATATACCTGGTTTCATAACCAAAACAACAAAAATCGCGCCGTAGATGCTTCAGCCGCTTCTACACAATTGATTTCCTCATATTCCTCCAATGCATCCAATAACTACGATTCCTCTAACGCACGTTGGAAATTACACATGGATCTAGTCGACTTAGATCTTGGCTATATGCACTATGCGGGAACCCATTTGCAAATGCGCCCCTCTTTAGGACTGCG
>JAKAFF010000176.1 GCA_021818045.1 bacterium | reverse complement strand
CTTTCATACTCTTTTCGGCAAAGAGTTTACCCGAAGAGCACACACTCTACAAACAAAAAGCTCGCGCTCTTAGAGGGGGTCTTCACAAATGAGGCTTCGTCGATTTAGAATCTAATACCATTTATCAAAAATAACCTTTAGTTTTCTTGGGTGGCATTGATGTGGAACGGGTATATAACAGTGGGCCATATACACAAATGAATTCAAAAGTTGGTTTTGGGCAACGCGAAAGATGGCGCAGCCGAAAATCCAACTTTTGAACTCATTTGTGTATACCGCTCCCACGAAATAGCAAAAAAATTAAGGCGCGATTTTCGGCAATTTGCTAGTGTCTTGGCTTATGGCCGACATCGAGAAGAAAATACGCATCCCTCCCAATTCCAAAGAATCGGAGATGATGGTGTTAGGATGCATGTTGACCAATGTCAATGCGCTCAATGTCGGCGCTGACACCTTGCAAGATTTAGATTTTTATTATACTGAGCACCAAGTCATTTATTCTGTCTTAAAGGCCGCTTATCGCGCTGACAAACCTGCCGACATTCATCTCATTTCTGCAGAGCTCAAGCGCCTGAATCGATTAGATTCTGTAGGAGGCGTCACCTACTTAACCACATTAGCTCAATACGCGGGCACGTCGGCCTTTATGGAAGAATACGTGCAGTTAGTGCGAGAAAAATCCATTTTACGCCAAATGATCGCGTCCGCTCAAAATATCGAAAAAGTGGCCCTCGAAGAACCTTCTGATGTCTTGGGCGCTTTAGACGATGCACAGTCTCGGTTTTTTCAAATTTCTCAAGAAAATCAAAGGGCAGGCTCAGGCGTCACCATTCGAGAGCTCATTACAGGAGTCAAGGCTGAATCGAAAATCCCCTACCTGAAAGAACTGCAAGAAAAACAGCAAAAATTCCAAGAAAAAGGCCCTGGAGACACAAAAGTTACAGGGATGCCTACGCATTTTATCGATCTCGACAAAATGCTAAATGGGTTTAACAACTCCAACTTGATGATTTTGGCTGCAAGACCTGCGATGGGAAAAACGGCGCTTGCCGTCTGTCTTGCAGAAAACATTTGCTTCCAAAACCACGTCCCAGTCGGCATTTTTTCACTCGAAATGAGCGCAGATCAAATCTTACATCGCATCATCTCCTCCCAATCTGAAGTAGAATCGGAAAAAATTGTCACCGGCTCCTTAACCGGCTCTGAATACCAGCGCATCGTTGCAGCTGTAAATATGATGCAAAAAGAGGTGATGATTATCGACGATCAACCAGGCCTTAAAATCACCGATATCCGTGCCCGTGCACGCAGAATGAAAGAGGCATACAACGTCGGTTTTATCGTCATCGACTATTTACAACTCATCGCTGGATCCAACGGTCCTAAGGGGCCTGAAAACCGGCAGACAGAAATCTCTGAAATTTCTCGTATGTTAAAAACATTAGCACGGGAACTCAATATTCCCGTGCTTTGCGCTGCCCAGCTTTCCAGAAAGGTCGAAGAGAGACAAGGGCACAGACCCATGATGAGCGATCTTCGCGAAAGCGGTTCATTGGAGCAAGATAGCGATGTCGTCATGCTTCTATTTCGACGCGATTACTACGATAAGTATGACAAACCAGGAACCGCCGAAGTCATCATCGCTAAAAATCGGCACGGCCCCGTGGGAGATGTACAGCTGACATTCCGTAAAGAAATTGGTCAATTTGCCAATTATACCCCTATACCTGCTCAGGCCGATGTCGCTAAAAACAATCAAGAAGCCTTTTCAGCGTTTTCTCCAGATTCGTCAAAGTTCAAAAATTGATCAGGATCAAAGACTGCAGGCGGCTCCACGCGCTCTTTATGCTGTGATTGCACAGCCTTTGGACTTGCCTGTCCAATCGAAATTTCAGGAACTGGCAAAAGCATCTCCTGCCGGATTCTTTGCACCATCGCATATGCAGGAACGGCTGGGGCCTCGCCACGAGCTACGGCGGCCCTTGCCAACTGGTGAATCTGTTTCGCAGAATACTGTAAGTGCAGCTTCACAAAACGTCGCACCCATTGCTCGTGCCGCATTGCCAATGAAGATTGTGGTGCATGAGTTTTGCGAATTGCGTGAGAAAAGGTAGATACCAATGGATAAGGTCTTTCCGCTATATGGGGGATCCCCTGCTCTACACATAGCCTTCGAAATTGGCGTATCAGTTGCCGAATCGTGCCGTTTTGCCGAAGAGTAATACCCGCCACAGCTGCCAACTGCTGAATCTCTGCCACTGAGGCCCCCCCATTTTGAACAATGATATGAACAAGGCGGGGGCGGTCCTCGCGCATTGCCTGTATCCGGCTGCAAGAGGAGGGGAGAGGGTGTCTGCTGTCACTTCCGATAGGGTTAATCATGATCCATATTCTTCCATTTTGGGCTCGGCGCCCCGAAATATTGTAGAACTTGCGCCAAAAAAAAGTCCATCACTTCATCTCGCCCCCTCCACCCAATCTATTCCATGCCTCAAAAAGCGATCGCTGGCCTCACGATCCTTTACTTTTTGCCTCGCCTTAA
>JAKAFF010000175.1 GCA_021818045.1 bacterium | reverse complement strand
CTTGCAAGGCCTTCCTCCCGTCCTGAAAAAGACAACCCGTCTGCAAACTATCGACTCCATCACCATAGAAAATGCGAACCAAAACAATTTGCAAGGGATCTCTCTAAAAATTCCGCGCGGCCAAATGACCGTCCTCACTGGCCCATCTGGATCAGGGAAATCTTCTTTAGCTTTCGACACCCTCTATGCCGAAGGACAAAGGCGCTACACCGAAACGCTCCCCGCCTATTCGCGAGCGCAGGTAAAGCAGCTCCCCAAACCCAAAGTCGATAAAATCGAGGGGCTTTCCCCATCCATTGCGCTAGAGCAAAAAACAGGAGGACTCAATCCGCGCAGCACCATCGGGACGATCACGGAAATTTACGATCTTTTGCGTGTTTTATACGCCCATCTAGGAGTGCCCTACGATCCGGAAACCGGGGAAAAAATCGAGCACATCAATCCACAAACCGTCGTCTCTTATGTCATGCAGCTTCCAGCAAATGAAAAAATCCAAATCCTCACTCCCATCGCATTTGAAAAAGGGGAAAGCTTTGAAGAGCTCACCTCGCGGCTCAATCGAGAAGGTTTTTTACGCATTCGACTCAACGGAAACCTCTACTCGCTCGACGACAACATTCCTTACGAAAAATTTAAGAAAAACGAATTACTCCTCGTCATTGATCGCTTAAGCGTCGATCCCAAAATCGAAAAAAGGCTCTATGAAGCGATCGCGCAGATGAGAGAAGATGTCATCATCATTGCAAAAGAGGGGGAAGATCGCCGCTTTGATTTTGCCGCCAATCGACGCATCACTCCCCAAACCTTTTCCTTCAACCACGAAGCAGGCATGTGTTTAGAGTGCCAAGGGCTTGGCGCCACTTATGGAGCCCACCTCGACTCGGATAAAAAATTTCGCAAACTCTCCATCTTTGACATAGCGGATCGACTCTTCAAAGAGAAAGGGACAAGCGGCGCCTACAAAATCTTAGAAAAATATTTCACTCAAGTAGAGGCACATCAAGGGATCATCCTCAATGGAGGGCCTGAAGTCCGCATCAAAAAAGGGCTCAGTATCCGCTGGCTGGGACTCCACCCCGTTCTTGCCGGCGCTGCCCGAATGGCCCAAGGAGAGATTCGCGAAGCGCTCCTCCCCTTCATGCAAGCCAGCAATTGTAGTAGCTGCAAAGGCAGCCGCCTCAATCCAACCGCTCGCAACGTGCGCATCCAGGGGGTACCCCTACCCGATCTATGTGCGCTCAGCATCGCCAAAGCTGCTCTCTTTGTCCAATCCATCTCCCCTCCCGATTTTCTCCAAGAGACCCACGCACAAATTGGCAAATTCCTCGACTTTCTCCTCTCCATCGGGCTGCACTATCTATCCATGGACCGCTCTGCTCCCACCTTAAGCGGCGGCGAATTGCAACGCATCCGCCTCGCGCGCCAGCTGGGATCGGGCCTCACCTCGTGTCTTTACGTCTTAGACGAACCAACCATTGGGCTGCACCCATACAACAATGAGCAGCTAGAAATCGCCCTGCAACATTTAAAACAGCTTGGAAACACCCTCGTCCTCGTAGAGCACGACCCCCAAACCATCCAAACAGCGGACTATCTCTTTGACTTTGGCCCCAAAGCTGGCAAAGAGGGGGGGCATATCACAGCACACGGCACAATCGCCCAGATTTGCGAAAACCCCAATTCTTTAACAGGCGCCTATCTCAGCGGCAAAAAGCGCATCCCCATCCCCCATCAAAGACGCACCTTTAGCTCCTCTATCCGCATCGAAAATGCAACGCTGCATAACCTCAAAAACATCACCGTAGAAATTCCCAAAGCCAGCATCACTTGTCTCACCGGAGTCTCAGGCTCTGGCAAATCCTCTCTCATGACCTATTTGCGCGCCTGCAAAGAGTTCGATCAAATCATCTCGATGGATCAAACCCCCATCGGGCAAACCTCTCGGGCAGACGTCAGCACCTACACCGACATCCAACCCCTCATCCGCGCCCACTACGCCGCCCTCCCTCAGGCCATGGCAAAAGGACTCCAGCCACGCCACTTTAGCCCCAACCACATCCGTGGCATGTGCCGCAGCTGCTGGGGCCTTGGATACAAGATCGTTCAATTGCAATTTTTGCCCCCCGTGCACGTCACATGCGAAGCATGCCACGGATACCGACTCAACCCCATCTCTCTCGAAATCGCCTATAAAGGCAAACACTTTGGGCAAATCTTGCAAATGAGCGTATTCGAAGCGCTGCAATGGTTTTCCCCCATCCCAAAACTTGCCAAAAAACTCGAAAAACTCATCGAAGTGGGGCTCTCCTATCTACAGCTTGGGCAAGAGCTTGCATCTCTTTCTGGAGGAGAAGCGCAAAGACTCAGACTATCTAGAGAACTTTCTAAAAGAGAAACGGGCAACACGCTCTACCTAATCGATGAACCAACTGTCGGACTCCACCCGGAAGACGTGCTCAAACTACTCAAAATCTTCCATCGCCTGGCGGATAAAAAAAATACGCTCGTCATCATCGAACACAATATGGATATCATCGTCAATGCCGACTACATCATCGACCTT
>JAKAFF010000022.1 GCA_021818045.1 bacterium | reverse complement strand
ATCAGAAGCGCGGTCTTGCCTGGATCGGAGAAAGTAGGGCTGTTAAGACAAGTCGCCTAAACGGTGGCTCTTGACAATCTATTCTTCAGGGTCGACCAATGAGGTGCAATTTTTTTGAGTTTGATCTGGCACAATCCAGTTGCAACCATTCAACAACTCATTTACACTTATGCTCATAACGGTTGGATCGTGCTGAATGGGATGGAAATCTCCCTCCCTCATAACCCGTCGGTCTCTGGTTCAAGTCCAGGTTGCCACACATTTTTAAGTGCCTGTTGTGCAATAATTTATACCGAAGAAAGTTCAAAAATCGGGAAAGACATTTTTTTTTACCACCCGCAAACAAGGTTCGCAAGAGTAACAGTGCTCACAGAGAAGAGGTTGAATTGTAAATCGGCGCAGCCGAAAATCCAACTTTTGAACTCATTTGTGTATATAACCTCGATGACCGAGAGGGATTACTGAATGTTTTTACAGGGAAACGTTCGATTTCAATCCACTCAACCCAATGAGAGCTGCCTCTTGCTTCGAATATTTGAAAACGTTTTTTTTGCATAAAACTCAACGAAGCCCGGGTTCCGCAAGAGGTCTAGTAAATAGCACAAGCCAAAATGCTCCCATGATCGCAACAATGAGAAACGGCGATACGCCCAAGTAAGAATGAAGCGTTTGCTGGTAAAATGCGTCATGTGTGTCCGTAAAGGTGTGCAAATACACAGAGGCCTTGTTGTAAAGAGCCGCTCCTGCCAACATGCCTACAACTCCCCAAATCATATCTTTCGCCCCGTCGGCAACCGCCGCCACCATCGTACCGGGACAATAGCCAGATAGACTCATCCCAATCGCAAAAATCCCTCCACCAAGCGCGCTATACAATAAGGGGATCTTCGTCAGACGAAATTGCGGCACCATTCCCAAACTGTCGAGCGAATAGATCGCCAAAGAACCTACAAAAATAGCCGTCAAAATCACACGCATTACAGTGAAGTCTTTGAGCAAAAGTTGTCTGACAATAACATCAAACCGCACTACATTTCCCTTGCGCAGCAAAAAACCAAATATAAAGCCGCTACAAATAGAGAGCAAAAATAGAGGAAGAGGTAAAAATAATTTCCATTCCATATTATCGTTTCCTATAAAGCATTAATGAAGTTGGGATCGCTACCGCAAACATCGCGATCATAAAGACAAAACTCGCAATGGAAAACTGCGCCCCTCCCGTAATCGCATGACCCGAAGTGCAGCCATCCGCCATCCGCGCACCAAACATCAAAAGAGCGCCTCCAATCAGAGCAAAGACAGCCCTTTTAATCTTCGAAGGACCAAAGTTCGCCTGCCAAATTGTATCGCGCGGAGTCTCCTGCTTACCACTTAATCGAGAAGCTACCCACGAACCTAAAAAAATGCCCACCACAAACACCAAGGTCCAATCAAAAATGTAGTGATCCTTTAAAACTTCGCGAAAATGGGGAGCTTCCTGATCACTTAAAGAAAAAAGGGCGCTCACTTTCGCAATCCCAGTAGAGGTACCAAAACGCTGTCCTACAGCAAATAACGCTGCCAACAGCCCCCCAATCATACTGCCCACCGCATAGGGGGACCATATACTTTTTTTCATCATTTTTGTTTCCTATATCGCTTTTTTATACAGTCCAAAATCGAGTAAAGCGCGCAATCCCCAATCGAATAGAGCACACGCCTCCCCTCCTTTCTAGATGAGATCATCCCCTTGGATTTCAACAACTTCAAATGCTCAGATGCAACGTGGCTCTGAATGCCGCACACCGCTGCAAGCTCTCCAACAGACAGCTCCTGATCTCGCATTGCATCGACCATCTGGAGACGATGGGGATGAGACAAAATGCGCAGACACTCCGCCGCTTCAATCCAAGGGTCTTTCATATGTCTAATAGTAGCGATATTTCGATATATTTAGCAAGTATATACACAAATGAGTTCAAAAGTTGGTTTTGGGCAACGCGAAAGCTGGCGCAAAACCAACTTTTGAATTCATGTGTGTATAGATAAGGCGTCTTCTCTACCTGCACGCTGAGTGTCTAGGCGGGACTTGTCAATTTCGCGGGTATAGCAGCGGTAGCAAGCGGGGAAATATTTTTCCTCTGCGCCAAGCTCTACGGAGGGCCCCTCATTGACCGCACGTCCATTGACATGTTTTAAATTCATAATCGATTTGCGATTGCAAAAATGACAAGTAGCTTTTACCTCTTCGATGGAGTCGGCAAGTTCCATAAGCCGAGAAGAGCCGTCGAATAGGCGCGATTTAAAATCGGTTCTCAATCCATAGCAAAGGATCGGAATATCATGCACCAAGGAGATGTTTCTCAACTCTTCGATCACTTTCGCCGAAAGAAACTGCGCCTCATCCACCAAAATGCAATGAATGCCCGTATAATCTCGGCAACGCAAAGATCTCTCATCGACGATGAGCACATCGGCATTCATCTCGAGGCCTGCGCGCGATTTGATCCGCTCTTTGCCAAAGCGGTTATCTAGATCGGGCTTCATCAATAAAATGTGCTTGCCTTGCTGGCGATAATTGTGAGCGACAGCCAGCAGGTTGAGCGTTTTTGCGCTTCCTACAGTGCCGTGTCGAAAGTAGAGCTTTGCCATGAGAGCGCCTCAAAATTTTTTAGTATATATACACAAATGAGTTCAAAAGTTGGATTTTCGGCTGCGCCAAAGCGGCGCAATTCGTCTATCGTAAGTGACCCTATATTTTTAATATTGGGTCACTTACGATAGGCGAATTCCGCCAGCTTTCGCGTTGCCCAAAACCAACTTTTGAATTCATTTGTGTATAAAATGCCTCAATTCCAAAACGACTTCAAGCAGAATAAAGATCAATAAAGCGCCCAACAGCCATCTGCCGCCTCCCACTTGCTGCGGCCCCCCATGCCCCTCTTTGCCATATCGGGCTCGCCATACCATGAGAGTGGGGAGCACTCCGAGTAGCAAAGCACACCCAATTCCCCCTGCTAATACGAGAGCGAAAATAAAGATATTCGGATATGTCCACGCAATCAAAAGAGGCGGAATGAATGTAAGCGCTGCCAAAAACACTTTGCGCATTCCCACTTTCGCAAGAGTCAATCCGTCCGCTAAAAAATCTAACAATCCCATTGTAACGCCTAAAAAAGAGGTCGCAATCGCAAAAAATGCAAATGCTTGCCCCACCCAGTTGAGCGCTGGAATGGCAACGCGATCTTTCAGTGGAGTGACTGCGCTTTGTCCCATTTCACTGGCCAGTTGCAAACTATCTAGAGGAATGATGCCCAAAATCAAAAACTCCCATACAAGATAGATGAAAAAAACAATCGACGTACCCGCAATGATGGCAAGGCGCACTTTTTTAGCATCTCTTTTTAAAAGGGCGGTGAGACTTGGAATAATGCCTTGGTAGCTAAATGAGGTGAATACGACGGGCAAAGCGGCAAAGGCCACTCCCCAATTCGAAACAAACAGGGATTCTACGTGCACGTGGGGGATCCCAAGGATCACAAAAACGAGGTACGTCACAATCAGACCTGCCATCAAAAGGCGGTTGTACCGATCGACCATTTTAGAGCCGAGATAGACAAAAGGGGCTAAAAGCGCTACAAAAAGAGCCTGACAGACCTGGGGATCTTGACCCAGCCATCCACCGAGCAAATTCCCTCCACTGGCAACGTACGCGACACTCAAGCAGTAAAAAAGAAATAAATAAAGGCCCCAAGCAGCCATTTTTCCAAATTTGCCCAAGTAAGTCCCCGCCATCGTCACGAGATTGGCATCTGGCGGCAATCTCAAACAAAGCTCCAAGAGTAAAAGTCCTGTGCAGCTCATGCACATCCAACAAAGCAAATAGACAAAAAAAGCGGGCAAAAAACCCGCGGCCGCTGTCACGACGGGAAGAGCCAACATACCAGCGCCAATTGAGGTGCCTGCCACTAGCAAAGCTCCCCCTAAAATAGACTTCATAAGACCCTTGACTATTTAAAGGCAGATACCATACGCTGTTGAGGTATTTAGAGTCCAGATTGCAGCCAAAAATTTACCATGTCGACGAGCACAAAATCGCTTTAGACAAGATTGATCAACACGCGTTTTATGTAATCCAAAAGCTTCGGCAAGCCGGTTATACGGCTTACCTAGTCGGCGGCGGGGTCCGCGATTTGCTGTTGAATCAAAGTCCAAAGGATTTCGATGTCTCAACTTCCGCAAAACCCGAAGAGATCAGAGCGCTATTTCGCAATGCGATCTTGATTGGGCGCAGGTTTCGCCTAGCCCACATCCGCTTTGGCAAAAAAGTGATCGAGGTATCCACGTTTCGCTCAGGCGCCACCGAAGAGGCGGGACTCATCGTTCGAGATAATGAATGGGGCTCAGAGGAGCAAGATGTGCTGCGCCGAGACTTTACCATCAACGGTTTATTTTACGATCCGGAAAGTCAACAAGTCATCGACTACGTAGATGGCTACCCAGATTTAGAAAAGCGGATCTTGAGAGCCATCGGACAGCCCGATGTGCGCTTTACTCAAGACCCCGTGCGAATGATCCGGCTCATCAAGTTTTGCGCCCGTTTTCATTTTGAGGTCCACCGCCCAACATTTGAAGCCTTATTAAATTGTAAGGGGGAGATTTTAAAAAGTTCTTCTGCCCGTATTTTAGAAGAGCTCTTTCGAATGCTCGAATCGGGCTCTGCAAAAACCTTTTTTCACCTATTGCATGAGTACGGACTGCTCCATTCTCTCTCCCCCATCTTCGCCGATCACTTGGCAAATGACGCGCAAACCCTACATCTGCTTGGTGTGATCGATGACGAGATGCATAAAAAAGGCCCGCTTGACCGCAGCCTCCTGCTCGCAGCGCTTGTGTTTCCTCTATTCAACAAGCAATTGCAAAACATGATGGCTGCACACACCCGTCCTCCCCACTTAGGACAGATTGCAGAATTGGCTCACAAGACAATAGATCTCATTTTTGAGCCCTTCTTTAGCATTCCGCGCCGCATTCGGGGCATCGTTGGCTATCTTCTCACAGCTCAGTGCAGAATGATTCCGATCGATGGGCGCCCCGTTAGACGCCCTAGGGTTCCGAAAGATCCACTCTTTTCCATGGCGCTGCACCTGCTTCAGCTGCGCACAGCCATTGATCCAGAACTTCTTCCCCACTACACTCTATGGACAGAAAGTGTCTGTGCAATGCCAGAGCAGATGAACGCCTCACCTGACGATCATACCGCATTTCGCAAAAGAAGACGAAGACGAAGACGAAGAAGGAGAGGGCCCCCTCATGAAAGGCCATTGTAGCGCCATAACAGTTGCTCCCGATGTCACACTTTATCACGTAGGTCCCGCCCTTGACCATGGCCCGCTTCCCTCGATTTTCTACTTTGCCCTTTCAGGCCCTGATAGCTTAACGCTCGATCCATTTAATCAATTCGTCCAATTCATGCAAGGGCGCATGGTTCGCATCTTCTCAATGACACTGCCTGCTCACGAAAATGAGCTTCCTGCAAACAATGCGATGAATGTATGGGCAGAAGAGATTGGACAAGGCATCGATCGGCTCTCCCCCTTTTTGGATAGTGCGCAAACGGCAATCCATTTTGCTATAAAAGAGAAATTTATCGATCCAGGGAAAATGGCTGTGGCCGGTCTTTCTCGAGGAGGTTTTATCGCAGCGCATCTTGCTGCAAGAGAACCTCGATTTCGATCGCTTCTTGCATTTGCCCCTTTGACGCAGCTGAGCAAAATCAAAGAGTTTTCCCACCTCCAAGACCATCCCCTTGCGCACCACTTCGATCTCATGCGCCTTGCAAAACAACTCTCCGACAGGCACACCCGCCTTTATATCGGGAACCGCGATACAAGAGTTGGCACTCGAGAGTGTTTCGAATTTGCCATGTCGCTTGTGGAAGCAAAGTCTGAAAAATCGGCACAAGTAGAGCTCATCGTCTCCCCTTCAATTGGTTACATGGGCCACGGCACTTCACCAGACATTTTTCAGCAAGGCGCGCAGTGGCTCACTGCACGCCTTTAACTGCAGCGTTTTAGCCACAGACGCCGCTTGATCCCTCATGACCTAAATCTCTTTTTTCAGGTTTCACCCCTCGAAGAGGCTGCCAAGTTGTTAAAGAGACACAACTATGATCAATTGGCAATCTATGCGTAAGACAAAACGCACGACGACATTTAGCGCATGTTCCTATCAACTCATCTGGTCTCTTAGAGCACGGGTCATCGAACTTTATGTGTGCACACTTGCGAAGCGCTGATGGTGGCAAAACCAAAGCCTCTAAAAGCTGGTGAAGCTCTGGGAAAGAACTCGCGAATGAAGCTGGCGGTGATGCTGGAGAAGATGGTGGTGTAGTGGGTCCAGTTGTAGGAGTTGTCATACTAATTTCCTTATGGTGTAGAATGTTTGCAAAACGGGGAAAGAGGATAGCTTGATTGACTTGTTTATTTCCACTGGAGAACCAAGCGGCGACTTGCACGGGGCGAAATTAGCCCAGGCGCTTTTGATGCTGCGCCCGCAATTGCGCATCGGCGCTGTGGCAGGTCCGCAAATGAGAAAACTCCCATTAACCCCCTTTTTCCCAATGGAAAATTTGCAAGTCATGGGGTTTTTAGATGTGCTTGTTGCTTTACCCAAACTTTGCAGACAATTTTATCAAATCCGAGACAAAATCTTAGAGTTAAAGCCCAAGGCCGTCATCTGCATCGATTATCCAGGATTTCATTTGAAACTTGCAAAAAGCCTCAAAAAAAAGGGCTTTAAAGGAAAGCTCATTCACATGGTGGCTCCAACCGTGTGGGCTTGGAAAAAAGGCCGCATTCCCCAGATGGCTCAAACGCTCGACCTTCTCCTCACCTTTTTCCCCTTCGAACCCCAATGCTTTGCACATACGCCCCTTCCCACCCACTACGTGGGACACCCTCTATCAAGCGCCGTCCAAAACTTCCAACCCAAAGGGCAATTCCTCGGCCAAAAAATTCTTGGCATTTTCCCAGGAAGCCGCAAGACCGAAATCGAGCGCAATCTTCCCATCCAACTCGCAGTTGCTAAACGATTGCAACAAATGGACCCCTCTTTCAAAATTGTCATCTCCAACGCCCAAGATCCGATCGAACAAAACTATGAGCTCATGCGCGCCTCTTATCTGGCGCTTGCTACATCTGGGACCGTCACACTGGAACTGGCCTTGCATAACACCCCAACTATCGTAAGTTTTGCAATCCGCCGCCTCGATTGCTTCATCGCTCAAAAAATTTTTCGCATTAATCTCCCCTTTTATTGCATTGCAAACATCGTGGTCAATAAACAGGTTTTCCCCGAATTTTTTGGCCCAAATTTCACTGAAGAGGCGCTCTTTTTGGCAGCACGCTCGCTCGCCTGCGACGAACGTCTAAGAAAAATTTGTCAAACGGGGTGCGGAGAGGTGCGTCAAGCCCTCGGCCAAACGGAGGCCGCTAAAGAGGCTGCAATAAAGATATTTTCTAGCGTAGATTTTTAAATCGCACTCTAGTAAAATCCCCCCTTTATGTCGGAACCTTTTGTTGTTTTAATCGATCGTTTGAGAGGAGGCCGCTCTTGGAAAATAGAGGGGGCCTTCGATGCACGCTTTTTAGGACCCGATGAACCCGATTTGCGCTTTTCATCAAAAGTGCAACTCAAGGGAGAGGCTTATTTAACCGATAGCCACCTCATCGTCCATTTGAAAGCGAGCACCACAGTCGAGATACCCTGCTCGATCTGCAATCAAATGACCCCCTCGGAACTCAAAGTAGATAACTTCTACCACACCGAGCCGATTGAAAATATTCCGAGCGCACAATTTGACTTTAGCGAACAGCTCCGCGAGGCGCTGCTCATAGAACTGCCTAAAACGGTGGAGTGCAATCAAGGGAAGTGCCCAGAGCGGCAAATCATTACCCCCTACATGCGCACCGAAAAAAAGCAGGAGAGGACCTATCTTCCCTTCGCTAACCTAGATGATTTATAAGTTCAGGAGAATAGAACATGGCTGTACCACGTAACCGCGTTTCCAATGCGAAGAAAAACTCTCGCAGATCGCACCACGCAAAAAAACCAAAAAACCTTTCTAGCTGCCCCAATTGCGGCAAGCTACGCCTGCCTCACCGTATTTGCTCCTCTTGCGGCCAATACAAAGGCGAGGCATTTGTCGCCACCGCTTAACATTGGGATCGATATCATGGGGAATGATCACGTTCCCCAGGATCTTTTATCCGCATTGCATGCGCTTGCGCTCCCCTCAAACGTGCATCTTACGATCATCGGAACACCTCCCCTTGCCTCTCTTGCCACCCCATTTTCCTTCGTTGCCGCCCCCGAAGTCATCGGCATGGACGAGCACCCCCTTCTAGCGCTGCGCAAAAAAAAACAAGCCTCGATGTGCGTAGCTTTGCGCTCTTTAAAAGAGGGGCGTTTCGACGCAGTCGTTTCGGCGGGAAACACAGGCGCTTTAGTCTCTTCTGCCAAAATGATTCTCTCCACATTCAAGGGGATTTTACGCCCTGCGCTTTTGACTTTGATGCCCACCAAAAAAGAGCCCGTGGCTGTGTTGGATGTCGGCGCGAATGTCTCTGTAAAAGCTGCCAACCTCGTCCAATTTGCCACCATGGGAGCCGCTTTTCAACGAGTGAGAGGACTGCAGCTGCCAAGAGTTGGGTTTCTCAACATCGGCTCTGAAGCCTCAAAAGGAACCACAGATTTAAGACTTGCCTACCAAACTCTGCAAGAACAATCCTTCCCGTTTTGCTTTGTCGGCAACATCGAAGGGCGCACCGTCTTTGACGGCCAAGTAGATGTTTTGGTCACTGATGGATTCACAGGCAATGTCTTTTTAAAAACCGCCGAAGGGATCGCAAGCCTGATCTTAGATCGCGTAGAACAACACACACCCCAAAAAGAACTCAAAAATTTCCAATCCCTACACTATTCAGAGTACCCGGGAGCCCTGCTCATCGGCGTCAAGGGACTGGTGATCAAATGCCACGGCTACTCATCCGCAACAGGATTTGCAAATGCCATCATGGGAGCTATCAACCTCGCCCAAAACAGAGTCGTACAAAAATTGACAAATGAGTTATCATAGCGCACAGCAAAGGTCTTTTTTATGCATGAAATTTTACTAAACATCGAATCCAAAGAAACGCGCTACGCCTACATGAAAAATGGCCAGCTGCACGATCTGATTTTCGATCGCAAAAAGTCGCGCCAAATCACAGGCAACATCTATCGCGGCAAAGTCACCAATATCCTCCATAACATCCAATCGGCATTCATCGATATTAACGAGGGGGAAAATGGGTTCATCCACATCAGCGACATCTTAGAAAATACGAAAAAATTTGAAGAGATGTTCGACATGGACTTCGAAATGGAGGAAAAAGCTGGCAAATCCAAGCCTTCCTCAAAGGCCAAAGACATCGAGCAGATCCTCAAAATCGATCAACCCGTCTTTGTGCAAGTCGTGAAAGAACCCATTGGCACAAAAGGGGCTCGCCTCACATCAAACATCTCGATTGCAGGACGCTACCTCGTCTTGCTCCCCAACAGCCCACATCGCGGCGTGTCGCGGAAAATCGAAGACAAGGGATCTCGCGAGCGGTTAAAAAACCTCATCCGTTCTTTTGAGATGCCGCAAGATATGGGGCTGATTTGCCGCACTGCAAGCGCAAGCGCAAGCCCCGAACAACTCATCGACGAAGCAACCGAGCTCTATCAACATTGGCAGCAAATTGTCGAAAAATTCAACGCAGCCCAAAAACCGTGTCTTCTTTTCGAAGAATCGGACCTCATCAAACGGATCATCACTCTATGCGTTGATAAAAAAATCGATCGCCTCCTCATCGACGATCATGCCGCATATCAGCAATGCAAAAACTTGTATCAAAAATACATGAAAGAGCATCCTCTGAAAATCGAGTTATATCGCGACAAAGTCCCTATGTTTGAGCGATTCAATGTCGAAAAAGAGATCGACCGCGCCTTAAAGCGCAAAATCTGGCTCGGCTCTGGGGGCTATCTCTTTTTCGATCGCACAGAAGCGATGCACACCATTGACGTCAACTCGGGCCGCAGCTCGACAAATGCGGCAAGCAGCGACGTCGAAGAGACCCTCGTCCGCATCAACTTAGAAGCTGCCGAAGAGATCGCCCGCCAATTGCGCATTCGCAACATCGGGGGACTCATCATCTGCGACTTTATCGACATGCGCGCACGCAAAAACCAGCGCCGTGTATTGGAGCGCCTCAAAGAGTGTATGAAAGAAGATTCTGCAAAATGCACGATTTTGGGCATGAGCGAATTTGGTCTTGTCGAAATGACGCGCCAAAGAAATCGAGAATCTTTATCGCAAACGATTTTCACAACCTGCCCTTATTGCGCAGGGATAGGTCTTGTCAAAAGCCACGAAAGCATCTCCGTGGAAATCGAACGATCGTTAAAAAAACTGATCCACTGCCACAACCAATTTGCACTCAAACTGATCACCCACCCCGATCTCAACAAGTATCTCGACAGTGGAGACAAAGATTACTACGAACAACTCGCTGGCAAATCAAATGCTTGTCTGGAGTTTGCCGTAAATGACAACTTACACCTCAATGAATTTCTCTTTTTCTCAACAACAAATGGACAAAGACTCGATACGTAACATAGTTGCTCAATTTCCCACAAAATCAGCTGCCATCCTATCGCAGTTCATCGATGGTTATCGCACAGCTGCAGGAGAAATCAGCGACCCTCTTTTAATGCAGTTTTTGACACTTGCACTGGAGCAAACGCGCAACCCTTTTACGTTTAAAGCGCATCACACAAAGGTGCGCTCCCCCACCGATTACTACCGCTTTGGGACCGATTTTCTGCGCCCTCTCATCGATCTCAATCACTCACAAGTGCATGGCATAGAGGTGCTCGATACGATCCAAAAGCAGCTTTTGCGCAAAGAAAATGTAATCCTCCTTGCCAACCACCAAACAGAAACGGATCCACAAGCGCTCTCCATTCTTTTGGAAAACACGCACCCTGCAATCGGCGAACACGTCACCTACGTTGCAGGAGAGCGCGTAGTGACTGATCCTCTCGCCATCCCCTTCAGCATGGGTTGCGATCTGCTTTGCATCTACTCCAAACGCTATATCGACTCTCCGCCAGAGCTTAAAATGGACAAACTGCTGCACAATAAGCGCACCATGGAGCTCATGAGTCAACAGCTAAAGCAAGGGGGCCAGATCATTTATGTCGCTCCTAGTGGCGGACGGGATAGGCGAAATGAGCAAGGGGTCGTAGAGGTGGCCCCCTTTGACGCACAAAGCATCGAGATGTTCTATCTCATGGCGCGCAAAGCCAAAACCCCTACCCATTTTTATCCACTCACGCTTTCTACCTATGACCTTTTACCACCGCCTGTTGCAATCCAAAAAGAGCTCGGAGAAAGGCGCATTGCAAGCAGATGTGCGATCGCAATTGCGATCGCCCCCTCTTTTGATATGGAAAAATTTCCTGGATCCGAGGACAATGACAAACTACAGCGGCGTCAAGCACGTGCAAGCGCCCTCTGGAACATTGTCAATACCAACTACGCAAGGATCCATCCACAATGACCACTCACAAGGCAAAAAGTGCAATGACGAAATTACTCATATACGCCTCATCAACCCTTTTAGCCTCTACAACCCTTGCAACGGACGCCCCTTATGTATCCGTCCCCGATGAAAGCCACCTCCCCCTCCTCGCCCT
>JAKAFF010000174.1 GCA_021818045.1 bacterium | reverse complement strand
GTGGATAAAGAACCCTATCTAATCATTTCCAATGAATTCGTGAAACCAGGGAAAGGGCAGGCGTTCAACCGGATCAAAATGAAAAATATGAAGACTGCTCGCGTGATTGAGCGGACCTATAAATCGGGCGAAAAGATCGATTTGGCCGATGTAGAAGAGGCGCAGATGCGCTTCCTTTATAAGGAGACAGATGGGGCCGTCTTTATGGATGAGAAGACCTTTGATCAGACGACCATTTCTAATGAGTTGATCGGTTCAAATGCTCAGTGGCTCATGGAAGAGACGGTGTTCCAAGTGGTGTTTTATAAGGGCGAGCCGATCGAGATTATTCCGCCGACATTCATGGAGATGGTAATCACAGAGACTGCCCCCGGCATTAGAGGAGATACCGCGTCTGGACGCGTTTTAAAGCCCGCAACTACCGAAACGGGCGCCAAAATTCAGGTCCCCATCTTCGTCGAAGAGGGGGAGAAGGTCAAAGTAGATACGCGCACTTGTGAGTATGTCTCCCGCGTATCGTAATCTTCGCAAACGGGCCCGCATGCTGGCAGCTGTACGGGCCTTTTTTGCAGATCGAGGTGTTTTGGAGGTCGATCCAGGATCGCTTGTCAAATGCCCTCCAAATGATGCAAATATCGAAGTGATTCGCACAGATCAGGAGGGCGGATTTCTCCACACCTCCCCAGAATATGCCATGAAGCGACTTCTTGCTCAAGGGGTGGGTGATTGTTATTTCCTAGGGCATGTTTATCGCAAAGCAGAGCTGGGGCGCTTGCATAATCCTGAATTTACCATGGCAGAGTGGTATCGATTGGGGATCTCGCTCGATCAGATGATTCTGGAAACGTGCGAGATGCTGTTTGTGTTTTTCGGGCCCCTACCTATAGAAAAAGTGAGCTATCGGGATGCTTTTGCCCGGTATGCGGGGGTGGATTATACACGAGTTTCTTTAGAGCAGTTACAGCAAATGACCCAATCGTCTTGGCCCCGGGACACCTGTTTGCATTATTTGCTCACGCACCGCATTGAGCCCCATTTGGGATTGAGCGGGTTGACAGTGCTCATGGATTTCCCGCCCTATGAAGCGGCCCTTGCGTGCAGAGTGCAAAAGGGGGGGGAAGAGGTGGCTGAGCGCTTTGAGATATACTATCGCACCGTGGAGCTTGCAAATGGATATCACGAATTATCCAATGCCAAAGAGCTCAAAGAACGTTTTGACGCGCTTAATCAAGCAAGAGGACTCGATGGCAAAGAGACCTACCCTCTAGATGAAAAATTCTTAAAGGCATTGGAGCGCTTGCCCGATTGCTGCGGGGTGGCTTTAGGCTTTGATCGCGCTCTTATGCTCCACGCGCAAAGCTCTTCGCTTCAAGAAATTCTCCCATTTTCTTGGGATGAATATTAAAAATTGAATTATACACAAATGAGTTCAAAAGTTGGATGTTGAACTCATTTGTGTATAATTTTGCTTGCCTCTTTTTGGGGCAAGGCTCGCACGTCGGTAAAGAGTGAATAGGCCGATACGATTCTGGCAACCAGAGTGGCAATATAAAATTGGCCAGCCATTCCGTTGATAACCATAATTGTCTGTCCCCAGGCAGTGCCTGGTACTACGTCATTGGCACCAAGTAATAGCAAGATACTGAAGTTATAGTAGAGCATGTAAGAGAGGTAGCGGGCGGAGGGGAAAACGGGAGTGATTGCATTATTGATTAAAAACGTGCCGGGACTAAAGTATTCGCTGATAAGCGAGATGTAAGCAAATACAAATCCTAACAAAAAGTAGGAGCATACAAGCCCTCGAAAACACTCAAAATCCACCCGTGTTTTGATCGCGATGTCATGTATAAAAATGCCCGCACAAAGACTCATGAGAGCTGCTGCTAGACATGCAACTAGAATAAACATCCAGTGTAGCTCTAGAAAAAAATACATCCAGGTCAATATAACAATTGGGGTGGCTAAAGAGGTGATGAGGGTTCTGAGCTTAGTATTTTTGGTTGCACGGTAGACCGTCCAAACTAAGATGAGCGCGTTAAAGGATTGCCAGATTGTGACAGCTGCAAGGCTTGCTTCATGTGGGCGAAAGAGAAAAAGGGCGACGAGCAGATAGAGCAGCCCTCTATACTTTACAGAAAAAAAACGCCCAATTTTTCCAATCATTTTTAACTCGGTATAGGAGATGGTTCTTTTTTTGTCTATACCGGTAAGGAATAATGTTGAGTTAGTTGTTTTAATACGTAGGTTTCAAGTTCTTGAGGGAGCTGCCATTTTTTTGGCAAAAGGATTGTTTGCTTATCGATGAGTTTTCCCATCTGTCTTTCCGCAACAAATGAGACGTGATTGAATTTAAGGTGAGAAAAGTTGTGTTGAGATGCAAAAATGCGGATGCGAGTGAGGTGATAGAGCCGCATCACAGGGGGTGGTGGGGCTCCAAAGCGATCTGTGATTTCAGCGAGTAAATCGTCGACATCTTGGAACGTCATCGCCTCGCCCAAGCGATGGTAGATTTCCATGCGCAAGGACACTGCATCGATGTAATCTTCTGGCAAAATCGCATCAAAGCTAAATTCCATTTTGGTTTCATTAAAGGAGACGGGAACTTGCTTTTTGAGCGCATCGATTGCCCTTTTTAGA
>JAKAFF010000021.1 GCA_021818045.1 bacterium | reverse complement strand
ATAAGCGCTCCTAACTCAATCAAACCTTCTGCACTAATCCATGGCGCATCCCGATCCAGCAATGATTCTGCCTGCATGGCAATTTTTTGCTTCACATGGCTTTGACATACATTTTCCTCTATCAAGAATAGGCGGCTGAGCACCCGCGTCACATTCCCATCGACTGCAGCAGCTCTTTGCCGAAACCCAAAGCTCAAAATGGCCCCAATAGTGTACGGCCCCAATCCACAAATCCGAGCAAGCTCTGCAGCTGTGGAAGGGATGACTCCCCCAAATTCTTGCACTACCTGCTGCGCCCCCAGATGCAAATTCCGAGCCCTTGCATAATATCCCAACCCTTCCCACGCTTTGATCACAGATTCTAGCTGAGCTGAGGCAAGCGTCCCGACATCGGGAAACTGCTTCATCCACCGCTCAAAATAGGACACAACGACAGATGCACGCGTTTGTTGCAACATCACTTCAGAGACCCATACCTTGTATGGGGACGGATCTTTTCTCCAGGGAAAAGACCTGCGGTGCTCGGCAAACCAATCGTGTAATGCTTTCACGGGATCTATTGTGCCATTTCTTCTCGCAGAATTCGATCTCTTTCTGCCATAATTCGGGGATGCGCTACGCAGGACTGATCTTCGATGATTCGATCCACTACCTGGACCATTTGGCCCCTTTTTGCTCTTTGATGCAGTGGCCTCTCATCATCTGTGAACCATCGATTTGCGATTTGGCAAAAATGTTCTACCCAGATCTCGAGATCATTCAACAAAACGCTTTGACAATGCGCCTTCCCCCTTGCATTGTGGCATGCGACCCGCGCCCTTTGCTAACACACGCTTTTCCAACACAGACCTTCCGCAATTTTTGGCTGCCTCACGGCAATTCAGACAAAGGACATAAGCTCCCATTTTTTGCAGCTCTTGCCGATGAAGAACTAGCGCTAGTCTATGGGCAACACATGATCGATCACATCCAAACCTCAGGAGTGTGTCCCAAAACCATCCAGATCGGCAATTTTAGATGGCAGTATTATCAAAAACATAGTGCGTTTTATCAAAATCTTGTATCGACGATCATCCCTCACAAGACACAAATCTTGCTATACGCACCCACCTGGGATGATGCAGAGTCCAACAACTCGTTTTGGGACCACTTCGATCTTCTGATAAAGTCCCTCCCACAGCATGTGCAGTTACTCGTAAAACTACATCCCAATACGCTCAAACAGTTTGCCCCCGAAATAGAGATCATCCAGGGCCGCCTTGCGCACCAACAAAACATCTTATTCCTGCCCCCATTTCCGCCCATTTACCCGCTTCTTACCCTCTGCAGCGCCTACGTTGGGGATTTGTCTTCCATAGGATATGACTTCCTCACCTTTAATCGCCCTTTATTCCTCGTGAACGCAAAACCTCACTTGTACCTTTCCCGCTGCGCTTATGCTATCGATAGTCCACAGTTTCCTTTCCCCGTCAAAGATCCTCTGGCCTCTCAAAGACAAGAAGCTTACTCCTATACATTTACACCTCACCCCGAATGGGACAAACTCCATGCGTTGTGCAGCCTTTAATAGCGGCCCCGAATTCCATATGCTCGACCATATTGCGCCTCTCGCACACCTCATGCAAATGCCCCTCATCACAACGGAAGAAAAAAACACCCGCCTCGCGCGCCGCTTTTATCCTCATGTAAAACTGCTTTACATGCCCGATTTAGAGATGCGTCTTGGAGAAATCGCCACAAATTTCGACGTTTTATTTGAATGTAAATTCTGGGGAACTCATCTGAAGTCTTTATTCAAAGAATTTTACCATAAAGAGATGCGTCTTGTCTTTTGCCCTCATGGCCAATCTGATAAAGGAATGCATTCCATTGGCCAATATCCCTTGCAAGATGCTGTCTTGCTTTACGGAGATCTTTTAGTAGAGATGCTCGAAAAGCTAGATCTTTGGTCTTTAATCTCGCAGGCGGCTTTCATAGGAAATTACCGGCTGCCATTTTATAAACAGCATCAATCTTTTTACGATGCCATCGCAGAAAAACTAATCTTTTCAAAATTGCCAAAGCAAAATAAAACCCTACTCTATGCCCCGACGTGGCAAGATGCAGAAGATTCTAGTTCATTTTTTCAGTGGACCCAAAGAGTGATCTCGCAACTTCCCTCAGAATGGAATTTGATTATCAAGCCACACCCCCTATTACAACAAAAACGGCCTGCGCACTATTATGCGCTCCTGGCACAGATTGAGCGCAAAACCAATGTGCTATTTATCGAAGAATTTGTTCCTATCTACCCCATCCTTTCACGGATCGATATTCTGCTAGGAGACCATTCTTCAGTGGGATACGATTTTTTAGCATTTAACCGACCGCTTTTTTTCCTGCCTACATCTAAAACAACAAGATTACATCAGTGCGGTCAGATGATCGAGCCCGATCAAAACATCTATGAGCAGCTAGAACATCCCAAGTGCTTTCTCCAAGAGCAAAAGCTCCTCTATCAGTTCGCCTTTAAAGAAGGCGTCGATCCTAAACAAAATATTTTGCGCTTACTCTCCCACGGGAGGCAGGACAAAGACGGTTTGTAAATCGTTGAGGTTGCTTGCTGCAGGGCGCACTTCAATATCGTATGCGTAACTACCCGGTTTTAGCGGAGCCACCCAAGAGACCACACCGACTGATAAGCCTTGAGGAAATACGCCATCTAATCCCGATGTCAGCAAAGCGTCTCCCTCTTTTAAAAGGGGAACATCCCCATTGAGTTCACGTGCACGTCCCTCCTCATCTGGATAGTCGTAGTTAAATCCAACCCCTTTCAAAACAGGGCTCCGAGAACGCCAAAAAGGGGCGCTGCTACCATGGAGCTCTCCTTTGGCTAGATACCCATCTTCCCCACTTGTCGCACGCACAGCGCGTACAGAAGGACTTAAGCCCGAATCGGTAATCAGGCGCACCCGCGATTGTTTGCCCCCCACAAAATCGATGACACCCACCACCGCCCCTTCTGATACAACGGGACTATTTTTTGCCACCACCGTATACCCCACAGCGCGATTATCTTCTTCCCCAACGCGGACCCAAAGACTGCTACTCCAGGCGCTTGGATCGCGATAAATCACCTGAGCGGGCAAGGCAAAAAGTTGCTCTAGCAATAAGGTTCTCAAATGCTCGGCCCTTCTTTGAAAAAAAGACGGCGCTGCTTTTTCCGATGCTTTTTTGACCAACTGAGCCTGTAATTGAGCCTGCTTTTCGATGTATTGTTCGCCATCTAACCACGTGCGAACATAATCTATTTGCGCTCGCAACCGTTGATTTTCTAAACGCAGCCGATTCAATTCATGGGTATCATAGGACGGTGTTATAGAAAAATAAGTCACAAAAGAGGCGGCCTTAGACCGCAACCAGTCGAAACCGCTTTTTGGCAAATTGATCCAACAAAACAAGACACATCCAATCGCCAAAAATGGATAGGCGATCCTTTTTCTCATGAGCCTCTGATTTTCAAAATGCTATTTGCGACATCGTCGAGATTTTTATCATTTAATCCCGTCAAACTCAAGCGCCCATTTTCGAGCAGATAAATGCCATACTTACGTCTTAGTTCTTGAATTTGGGACAAACTGAGATCTAGCATAGAAAACATCCCCTTGTTCCCTCGCAAATAAGCAAAATGCTTATGCTGCGCCACAAGTCTTTGAGTCAATCCCTCGCGCATCAAATTCAGACGACGCCGTACTCGCGCCAAATCCGTTTGCCACATACTGCGCAAATCTTCTCTTTTCAGCACTTCCGCAACAATGCGGGCGCCATGCGCAGGAGGGTTAGAGTACAATCCCCGGATCACTCGTTTAACTTGGCTTTTGACGCGCTCCTTTACCTCTAAGTTAGGGCACACAGCAAACAAAACGCCTACTCTTTGACAATAGAGGCTAAAATTCTTGGAACACGAATAAGCAACCAGCATCTCATGCCCGTCTTGCAAAAAGGTCTTAATGGCCATTGTATCTTGTTCGATACCATCGCCGAGTCCCTGATAGGCACAATCAAAAAAAGGGATTAGCTCTTTTTCTCGCATGACCAACGAAAGTTCTTTCCATTGCTGTAAAGAAGGATCGCATCCCGTCGGGTTGTGGCAACAAGGGTGCAGCAACACAACCGATTTTTTTGGCATCCTTTCCAAAGCTGCGACCATTAGATCAAATTCCAACCCCCCTTTCTCTTGGCTATAGTAAGGGTACGTCTCGATCTTAGCCCCAATTCTCTCTAAAACGCCTCGATGGTTCGGCCATGTGAGGTGGGGAATATAGAAATGGGGCGATACTTCATGAAAAAGTAGCTGCGCTCCCACGCACAAAGCCCCGGTACCTCCCACACAATGCGCCCCATAAATGCGCCCCGATGCCTCCTCCCACTGTCCAAACACCAAAGGCCCAAGCAAATCCACCATCTCTACAAGACCATCTATTGGTAAATAATCGGCAGCAAGCTCCTGCGACGCCACAAGCTCTTTGGCTCGTCTCACGGAAGGGAATAGCTCCGAACGGAGATTTTCGTCTTTATAAATGCCAATTGTGAGATTGACCTTGCGAGGCCTTGCATCGGCATTAAATTGCTCTAATAGGTCAAACACCGCATCAGGCTTGGCGCTTGCTATCGCATCGAATACCATAGACCTTGCTCCAAATAGGATAAACCATTAAAATTCATGAGCATTTGGGGCGTTAGCTCAGTTGGTAGAGCGCAACAATGGCATTGTTGAGGCCAGCGGTTCGACCCCGCTACGCTCCATGTTCTTTTGCTTTGATGGCAATCCATATACCAACCCCAATCATTGCGCATCCACCTACCAGCGCCCACCAAACCCGCACATCATTGTTTCCAATCAATCCCGCATCCTCTTCAAGGTTGCTCGGCAACTGTTCTGTAGGGCTAACAGGGCTATCGGTCACCACATTTACTGGGCGTGGCACTCCAGATACTAAACCTAATTCATGAGCAGAAAAAAGGGTCAGAACGACCCCAACAGTACAAATTACAAAGCCAACCGTTTGCCGACCGTTCATACCCCTCTTAAGGCGTTTCTTCCCCACAATATACTAAAGAGAATTTCATCAAAAGAACGGGTATACACAAATGAATTCAAAAGTTGGTTTTGGGCAACGCGAAAGCTGGCGCAGCCGAAAATCCAACTTTTGAACTCATTTGTGTATATCACTCGTTTTCGAGCAAGTCCAAAAAGGCTTGCAGCTGCTTAGCTCTCGTTGGATGGCGCATCTTGCGAAGAGCTTTCGCCTCGATCTGGCGCACGCGCTCGCGAGTCACTTTGAAACGCACCCCCACCTCTTCCAAGGTCTTGGGCTTTCCATCTAACAACCCGAAGCGCTCGATCAGAACAGTTCGTTCCCGATCGGTGAGCGTCGCCAGCACTTCGCCCATTTTGTCCTTTAAGATCGCGTAGCCTGTGGCCTCCGCGGGAGATTCGATACCAGTATCTTCTAAGAAATCTCCAAACTGACTCTCGCCCCCATCTCCCACCTCTGCCTGCAGAGAAATGGGATGTTGGGCAATTTTATAAATCTCTCTCACTCTTTCAGGAGTAAGACCCAGCTCGCTTGCCAACTCTTCCGGCGTCGGCTCGCGACCCGTCTCCATCATGAGCTTTTTCGCCCCGCGCAACACTTTATTGATCGTTTCGATCATGTGCACTGGAATCCGGATCGTACGAGCTTGATCGGCAATTGCCCGCGTCACAGCCTGGCGGATCCACCAAGTCGCATAAGTGGAGAATTTGTACCCTCTGCGATACTCAAATTTTTCCACAGCTTTCATCAAACCCATGTTTCCTTCTTGAATCAAATCCAAGAATGAAAGACCCCGGTTCGTATACTTTTTCGCAATCGAGATCACAAGGCGCAAATTGGACTCCACCATCTCCCGCTTAGCCTCTTGGCTTTTATCCATCCAGCGTTGGAGCATGCGCACATCTTTCTTAAACTCTTCTAAATTCCGTCCCGCAGCAAGCTCTCGTTTGTAGAGCTTTCTTCTTGCAGCCGAAAGTTTACCTGCGGCAAATTTATTTTTTTCCGCCCGAGGCGTCAGCTCTTGCACTTCCTTTTCTAACTGCAAAAAGCGATCATAAGCCGCTAAAATTACCTCGCCAAAGTCTTCGATAATGTTATGGCGACAGCAAAACCTGCGCAAAAACGCCTGAGAGCGAATGCGGCATTTTTCAACATTTTCCATCAATTGCGCGCGTGCGTCTTTCTTTAAATCGGGCTCCCGGCTGTCGATCAACAGTTTTTCCAATAAAAGATCTTCGCTCTTCATAAGCTCGCTGAGCTTTGGCAGCAAGTTCAGAAAGTGGGTCTTATCTGGCACCTCTTTTTCAGCAATGATCTTATCAAAGCGCTCTTTCCCAGAAATGAGATGGCTTGCAATCGAAATGGCCTCGCGAATCGAATAGCGAAAGCGCATAATAATTTTTTCAATCTGCATCTGCGCTTTCTCAATGCGCTTGGAGATCTCCACCTCCTCTTCGCGAGTGAGCAGCGGCACCGACCCCATCTCCTTCAGATACATCCGGACAGGATCGTCGGAGGTGCCTTCAGTTCTCTTCGGCAGCCCTTCTAGCTCTTTGGCCTCTTTTTTGCGCTCTTTTTGCCTTTCTACCTCAGCCTGGTTTAAAATCTGGATATCCATACCGCTGAGATAAATGAGAACCTGATCGATCTGTTCTGGCGAATCGAATGCCATCGGCAAGATTTCGTTAATCTCCTCGTAGGTGAGATACCCTTGCTCTTTGGCAATGGAAACTAACTCTTCGATTTTCTGCTGGTGCTGCGGATTGCTAAAAGATGCTGTACTACCGGTCATGTTCTCCTAAACTGAAACGAAAAAAAACGGAAACCTTTCCCTAAGGAAGCGAAGAATATTGTGGATGGGGACCCCTCTTTCTGTCAATATCATATAGCGCACCCAATTTAATGCAACAAAATTGAGGTCTTGTGAATGGCTTTATACGCAGTTGATGAAGACGATCTCATCTACGCCGGGCATGCAAACCCTCGGCAAACCTACTGGTGCATGGAATGTTTTGAACCCGTGAAAAGGCGGCGCGGCAAAACTGGCCTTTACCATTTTTACCACCTGCGAGCCCCCGCCTCTTGCAGACTTTACAGCAAAACAGAAGACCATCTATTTGCACAATTATCCCTGCAAAAAGCCTTTGCGCCCGGCCAACTACTGCTCGAGCGCCCCTTTCGAGACATTAACCGAGTCGCAGACGTTTTATGGGAAGCCGAAAAAATCGTCTTTGAAATCCAATGCTCGCCCATCACCGAAAAAGAGGCCGCCTCGCGCATCAGCGACTATGCATCTCAAGGTTACCAGGTAGTCTGGCTGCTCGACGACAAGCGCTACAACAAGAAAATCGCCCGCCCTGCTGAGGAATTGCTGCGCCAAAGAAGCGCTTATTACCTAAAAGTCCGCAAAAATACCGATTGCCAATACTACGATCAATTTGAAATTTTCGACTCGAAGAAACGGATTAAAAAAGCAAAACCCTCCTACATCGACCTGCAGCACATCCGCCGCCGCCCTTCAAGCCTGCCCAGCAACACCCCCGCACAAGTGTCAGCTATCTCATCGACAATTTATTTTTTAAAAGACCGTACAGACCGCGCTCTACGCTATCCCGAAACCAGGGCCTATTGGACCGCTCTCGAAAAAACGCTTCCCGCAAAAAAAAGACTCCCCATCCCCCGATGGTTAAAAAAGATCGCACAGATCTATCTGGATTGGATCCGCTATCTTATTCTGAAATCGCATTGAAATAGAAATGAGGATGGATCAAAAGCGCCATCACCAAACGAATCACACAAGAAATCACCGCAAATGGAAATAACAACCAATCCGCTATATCCACAGCCAGCGCTAAGATTCTAGACACAAAAAACTGCCTTGCTGCACAAGAGCTGCCTACACTCACCACAACCACCCCTATCCCTAAAAGAGCCGCGAATAGTTTGAACGCTGTATGCCCCCCCTTTTTCAATAGAGCAAGCGGCAAAATCGCACACCTTTTCAAAAAATCTTTCACACACAAAAGCCGCGTGGCCATGGAATTATCCATGTAGTGCAAACTAGATATCTGGAAATAATAACAAGAATTACAACAACTCATAATAAAACCAAAATAATTATACACAACAACGCAATTTTTTAAAACTAAAAACATTGCTTAACACCCCCAAAAAACCTCCTTTACGAATTTCCTGAGAGGTATTATAGTGGTAGCATTTAGTGTGAACTGAAGGAAATTATGGCCGAACCAAAAGCTGCAGCTGACAAGAAAAAAGCAAAAACCCGACAACCATCTGCCCTGAAGCGGGACCTCCAAGCGGAAAAGCGTCGTCTACGCAACCGTTCTTACCGCGCAACTGTGCTCACCACCATCCGCTCTCTCGAATCTGCGATTGAGAAGAAAGAGTCTCCAGAAGCCCTGAAAGAGAAGCTAAACGCCATCTATCGCGTTATGGACAAAGGGGTTAAGCACGGCGTATTCAAAGTACAAAAGGCTGCCCGCACAAAATCTCGTTTAGCCGCGCGTTGCACGAAGTAACAAGTACCGAAAGTGATTTGAAGAATCATTTTCGGTATAATCTCTGGGACTTAAATGATGTCAGAGCATGCAGCGCTACCTGTGATCCAATTTGCTGATTTTCTGAAAGTGGACATTCGAGTTGGGACTGTGCTGCGAGTAGAAGACTATCCTGAAGCCCGCAAACCCGCCTACAAATTAGAGATCGATTTTGGCCCTCTGGGCAAGAAAAAGTCTTCTGCTCAAATCACTCATCATTATTCTAAAGAAGAGCTGCTAGGCAAACAGGTGATTGCGGTGGTGAATTTTCCACCAAAGCAAATCGGCAAATTCATTTCCGAAGTGCTTGTTCTTGGGTTGGCCGATTCGGAGGGCAAAATCGTTCTGTTACACCCTACTATGCCCGTTCCCAATGGCGGCAAGTTACACTGAAGTTCTTTTATGCACATATTTTGTGTCAGTATACTCATGAAATAATCCCTCTATTTGAAGATATAATGGCTGCATTACCTGCTACCCCACCTGTTCAACGTGGTTTGCAATTCGAAAGTCTGCTGGAGCAACCTGTCACCCCAGTAGCAAACATCCCTGCCGCTGATCGCCCACATGTGCTAGATTCGATTCCTGAAATTCGACGCGATGCAGAGACAAACCGACTGTACTGTTTTTTTCCACAGACTCCTCCGCAAGGAGTAGACAAAAAACAAATCAGAGCTTACGCAAGTACGATTTTACGCAATTGTCTTAAAGATTGGCTTCCAAGACTTCCGCTTGCAGCCCGTACAATCCAACAGGTGCGAGACACTGATCCCTTAGTTGAAGACCTGACCAATGCTGTCCGAGCCTATTTTTTTCGAGCGTTGGGCGCTACCCGCATTGAACCAACCCCCACTCATTTTACCACTCAACAAAAACTATGTCTGAGTTCTTTAGGAACTGCCGTTCGTCGCTATTTTCAAAATAGCATTCGAGGAACCTTGGATCGATGGCCCTGTTATTTACACGCTTTTCTGCAAACAGGGGACGCTCGCGGCATACTGCATCTTTGGGCCGTCCAGTACCAGGGTTCCCCCTTCCCAGACGCCACTCTCAAGCGACGACTTAGCGACCTGGGTTACCACATCGTCACCACCCCTCAGCCTGGCGATTTAGTTCTCTATTGTAAAGATGAAGACCCTAAACATTTAGCGGTTGCAACAGATGAAGGGCGCGTCATCTCAAAATTTGGACAATTTCCTTTCTGTACCACCCATCCACAAGATCTCGTCTTTCACACATATGGCACGCCTGAATACTATCGTCTGCCACATCCACCACCTTCTTGTGCAAATTTGCAGCGCGTTATTGAAAACCTTAATGGCCAATACAGAAAACCATCATGACCACTAGCATTCACATAGATGGATTTGACCTAAAATACCGCACCGAAGGTGTTGGCCCAGATGTTTTGGTGATCGGCAGCTGCGTCTATTATCCCCATGATTGTAAAAAAACTTCACAAAAAACCCCAAAGAAAATACTTTATGGAGCGTCTTTTTTAAATGGAGATCTCCTATGCTGTTCAAATGTGCCGTTCTCTTTTTGTTTTTCTGTCTAATGTCGAGGAACTTAAATGCCACGGAAACAGAAACCAGGGTATATGTATCCCTCAACCAAATAGAAATGGTAGCGAATGGGTTTCTTGCTCGATTAGACGCTCAGAATAAAGTAGTTGCAGGCAAAACTCTTTCTTTTGATGAAAATGGTTTGTATATTAAAGAATGGAAAGGTCCTTGTTGGATCCATGACCTGTGGTGCCACCGATGTGGGGGCTGTGGTATTCTATTATGTCCAATGAATTGCTCTTGTTTCGACTAGGCAAGAAAAAACAGAATTTTGACCATGCGCATAGAGAGCAGTGGCCACACTATTCAAACCTGCCCCGTCTCATTACTTTTATCCTGTGTGTGCTCCTGCCATTCCAGAGGCCAGCAGCTCCTGTCGTGCCTCTCCAATCTACCTTACCCACTGAAAAAATTTTAGAAATTTTTTTTAGAGATTTATTTGAAAATACCACAGCGGGATACGTCTTGTACGGAGAGAAGCCCGTTGATTTACAAGGATTTCGTGCGCTTGAACAAACAATGCCGGGAACAAGAGAGCGATATCGTTCTATTGTAGGTTTGTGGGCTGTCGAATATCTTCAGAACTGTCCTCATAAAACAAGCAACTATACTCTGGCTATATATCCTATTCCGACCGGTTACGAAGTTCTAAGCGTTAATCGCAAAGCATTTTTGAAAGCAATTCAAGCAAACAATCTTTTATTTACACACCAGTTTGGGCAAGACTATTCCCCTCAATCTCTGCTCAACGAACTTCTCACCCAAGGGTTCTCTGCAATATTTAAGGAGTGCCCTGCTCTTCAAGGAATTATTCTTGGATATGGAACTGAAAATGCGATCACTTATGAGCGATGTTCTTCTTTCCTAAGATCATTGGACCCAAAAACGACCCCTCCATTGAATTTGCCTGTGACCGCTAAAAACGCTGAGGAGAAGCTTCTGCAAATCAAAGACAAAACCCGGCTTAGGCAAATGCAAGAAATTACCTATTATTCTCCTAGCAGTCACAACGACAAAGTAAAAATACCTTTCAGTTATTTGAAAAATTCAAAGTATTCGCAAAAATTAATAGCAGGATATCAAAAAGCACAATCGCTAACAGAGAAAGCGTTGCTAAAGCCTCGGTTTTTATTCAATGTTTGTAATCATTTTGGCATCACTCTTTCCTCCACTGCAAACAATCGTACTTTTGCCACCAGCGCTCCCTTTAGCGATGATGAAAAAGCCGCTTTACCCTCTCTTGTAGCTCGTACCCTGCAAAGCACCTTTCGCAGACAACTCTCTAAAGAATTTATCGCAGGAATGAGGGCAGCTGAAGAACAAGATTTTATTGACATTGCAGATGTAAAATTCTTAGACATACTTTGGCAAAGAGATCCGTCTTTAACACAGCTCTCTGACACTTTCTTAGAAACCGTTGCTAAAAAAAGTAACATTGAATGCATCATTCCTGGCTATCTTTACACCTCTATCATCAAAGCCTCTTCTTCAGATGAACAGTTGACTTTGAATCATAACGCAATCACCGCCAATTATTTGATTCAAGATCTAAACCAGTCTCCACTAGGCGGAAGTTATCAGCTGCAGACTCCTCCTACACTCCTCTTACAAGAGTTGATACCAGGTCTTTCGCACGGTTTAATAGGAATGAGGCGAGGGGAAATGCGCGAAGTGTATATCCATCCGGATTTGGCATACGGGCCATCTTCTGAATTTGGACAAGGGCAAGCACTGATCGCAACTGTTGAGCTTTTAGAAATGGAACCTCCCGATCCCGCATCGCATTTTCCTTATTTGCAGCCCGTTGATGCTCGGCATCAGTCTCCTATAATTCTATCTCCCGATCAATTTACTTCTTTCTTGCATAAACATGCTTATGCTTGTGGGTTCCGATCTTGGCACTACTACAAGAAAGCACAACCCCTTATTAATTTAGGGGCGGTCCTAGCTTGCCTTGCTAAAGAGAAACGACACCCACTCAGTGCAACAGAAAAGTCTACATTGCTTAAATTAGAGTGGTTATTGGTAGAAAAAGACCCGGAATGAACTGACCTGACTAAAAGGATGTATACACAAATGAATTCAAAAGTTGGTTTTGGGCAACGCGAAAGCTGGCGGAATTTGCCTATCGTAAGTGACCCAATATTAAAAATATAGGGTCAC
>JAKAFF010000173.1 GCA_021818045.1 bacterium | reverse complement strand
TGCATTGCGCGTTCCCCGGTTTTTAATGTGCTGCGCCTCGTCTAAGATGGCGTAAGAAAAGGGGAACTGACTATAGGTTTCTATATCTTTTTGCAAAAGAGTATACGAGGTGATGATCACATCAAATTCCTCTAACTTCACGAGCAACTTTTTCCTTTGGCTCGGAATCCCATCTACGACAATGGCTTTCAATTTAGGGTTGAATTTATGTAGCTCTTCTTTCCAGTTATAAAGCAACGAAGTGGGGCATACAATGAGCGAATGAGCGTCTTTGTTTTTGAGATGATTCTGCGTGATGGCGCTGATCGCTTGGACCGTTTTTCCCAATCCCATGTCGTCGGCCAATATCCCATTGAGATACATCTGACGCAACCGCTCGAGCCAATGCACCCCGTCCACTTGATAGGGCCTTAAGTCCGCTTTCACCTCTTTCGGAATCGCAGACGGCGTAATCGCTATTTGCCCAAGCATCTGACTGCGGATCTCTAGCAATTTTTGAGACATCGTAAAATCGACAGGAAGCCCTGTAAAGGCCTGCGGATCGATGGTCACTAGATTCCAAAGAGGTTTTTGCTCTTTATGATCGTCGAGTTTTTTAATGCCCAGTTCATCAAAAAGCTGCACCAACCTTGCGATGCGATCGAGATCGAGAACCAAAATTTTGGAAAAGCGCGCCAGATTCTCTTTCACTTTTTTCGCATCCAATTCCAAATAGGATCGTTTGGCAGATAGACACTCCCAAAGCAATTCGAGTTTTACTCCACGCAAAGCGCCATTGACTTTGAGATCGATCTCGTAATACCCCACCATATCGCTTGCATCGAGCTCTAGTTTGAATGAGGTTTCATCATAGATAAATTGATCGAGCAGATTTTGAGGGCACTCGAACTGTATGCGATGCTGGTTGCGAGGGATGACTCCTGTCATAAACTCGACGATTTTCTTCTCTGTCTTTGCGCTATACACACCCGATTGCGCATTAAATACGAAATCTTGAAACAACTCCTCGACGATTTGGCGCTCTTCCACGAGATTGCGGGCCAAAATGCCCGGTTCTGAGACAAATGTTTTGATGTGATCGTAGGAGATCTTCGACGCCAAAGAGGGAACCTCTTGTCCATCGTAGAAAAAGGACAGATCGGCATCGAGTTCCCCATCCAAGTAGGTCAACTTGCAGCGCGCTCCCAAAGGGCCAGTAAATGGCAAAGTCACAAATCGCTCAATCACGTCGAGATTGGCCACTTCGGCAAAACGCTTCAGTTCAGGCAAGGCATTTTCGACAAATGTCCCAAATAAAGGCTCGGGAACTGTCATATCTCGAATCGTTGCTAAATTGATCAAGTGCGTGCGTTTGATATGTGCAGGGAAGCGGTAATAAGTATCCTGATTGATCATGCCGGGATGAGCGCATTCAAACAAGATCACATCTTCCACATTCAAAGAATTATCGCCCACCACGAGTCGCGGTTTAAATAAAATTTTGGCAGCTGGAGGATCGATGTATTCTAAGTGAAAACAAAAAGTCACGGGATATGGCGCATAACGCAAAGGGGTCTCAAGCGTCCCTAGGTATAAAGCTGGCAAAACAGGCAGCTCCTCATCTAAATTCTTAAACCCGCGAGGACTTGCCTGTCCGATCGCCATCTCGTGCGTTCTCGCCAAAAGCTGACCGAACACTTCTGGATCAAGTCCCGCAATGCGCCCTGCCCGCTCATTTTGTGCATTATCTACAACGCGTGCATGATCCATGAGAAGCTGTAAAATCTGCCCCTCTAAAGGATCAAAGCTTTTCAAAGAAAAAAACAGCCGACGCCCCCCCACAAATAGCGGCTCTTCATAGCGAACGGCATCCAAAAACCCTTTGAGCTGGGCAATTTGCAACGGCTTGGAGCGAAATGGCAAGCGCAGCGCTAACTGAAACTCCACCCTGCCTCGCTTCTCCCCTTGCTGCAACGATTGCGGATTCAAAATGACCGCCAGCTCCGCTTGCGCAAGAGCCCCCTCTTGTTGAGGCAAAAAGAACGGAGAATGGGATAGCACATCAGATGAGGCGATATACTCTTGCAATACCTGCTTTTGATAGCGCGCATCCTGCTTGACGACCTCTTTTGTCTCAGCCTCTTTAATCGCCTCTATCAACTCTTGTTTTTCATGCGCCCCTAGCTGATCGTTTTGAGCAATATCCGCCTCTCGCGAATACTCCACCAGCAGCCCATCAATTTTTTCCTCTAAGAAAAAAATCAAAGCAGCCAAGTGCTGGCAGTCATAGCGACTAGGACAATCGCAGTTGGTGTGCACAGCGGTTGATTCAAAGCGATCGACCTCGATCTCACTTTCATAGGTGCTGTCGTAATTGCTGAGGATTTTGCTGCTGAATCGAATCGTTTCGTTGTCGAGTTTGATAATTTTTGCGTTGAGAATTTTGTTTTTCTCAAACAACTGACGCCCCTCCTTGAGGATGGCCGAGGAAAAGTCTTGTCTCAGTTTGCGGAAGTTCAACATAGCAACATCACAGATTTGATCCGAATTCTTGGTTTTACAGATTTTTGATAACCCATGCAACAAAAAATTGATCTGCATTCAAAAAACCCACAGAAACAAAAAAATTTATTTTTGACACGCCTCCAAAAATCCAGTCCAAAGAAAATGCGAAAAATCTCATTTGTGTATAGGCTCTAATTATCCAACAAAACCGCATCAACTCGAGTTATTAATTAATAATTTT
>JAKAFF010000020.1 GCA_021818045.1 bacterium | reverse complement strand
ACTGTGCCAAAGAATGGTCTCGGCTCCTATGTGAATCCACGAAGCGCCCAATAGCCCCCCAATGAGAGCATAGGAGGAGCTGCTGGGGATTTTGTGGTACCAGGAGAGTAGATTCCAAAAAATGGCCCCGACTACTGCGCATAAAACAACGAGCTGCGAGGCTTGTTCGGCTTTCACAAGGCCGGTTGTAATCGTCTGGGCAACACCACTGACTTGTGTGGCCCCCACAAAATTGAGCACCCCGGCCATGACAATGGCCGAAAGGGGAGTTAAGACGCGAGTCGCAATGACCGTTGAGACGACGTTGGCTGCATCGTGAAAGCCGTTGGTATAGTCAAATAAAAGTCCCGCAATCACCACCAAAACAATCAAAAATTCCATATTTTGACCTTTGCACAAATTGGGATTTTTGGCACCATCGGTGGCTGCTCAAAGTGAGGATTTATATGGCGAAATTGTTTGCTTTTATGGTTTGCTTATTGTCTACATTGATGATCAACGCTGAGGAGAGTGCTGTGAAGAGTTCTATAGTTGTGTTTGAAACGACGCTCGGTAATTTTGAGGTGACGCTGAAGTCCGATGTGGCGCCCAAAACATGCGAAAATTTTGTCGCTCTAGTGCAAAAGCACTATTATGATGGAATCATTTTTCACCGGGTGATCCAAAAATTTATGATCCAAGGCGGAGATCCCACAGGAACTGGCATGGGTGGAGAATCCGTTTGGGGTAAACCGTTTGCCGATGAGTGCAAAGCGAGTGTCAAATTCGATAAACCAGGACTTTTGGCAATGGCCAATAGAGGTCCTAACACTAATGGGAGTCAGTTTTTTATCACTACAGCCTTGACCCCACATCTCAATATGCGCCATACGATTTTTGGCGAGGTGAGCTCGGGTTACGATGTGGTGCAAAAAATCGAAACTTCCCCTACAGCCGCAGGCGATCGGCCAGTGAAGCCTATTAAGATTATTAAGGCCTACATTAAGTCTTAAAATAGAGCGCAAACTGGATGAGAAAAATGAGCGCAAGGGTCCATGAAATGGGATGGACCTCTTTTGCCCTTAGGCTTGCAATTTTGAGAAGTGCATAGGAAATAAAGCCTACGGAAAACCCATTATAAATACTAAAAGTAATGGGGATGGTTCCTAGCATCAAAAGGGCTGGAATGGACTCTGTCCAGTTGCGCCAGGGGATGGAGCGCACCTCCTGCACCATAAAGAAGCCAATTGCAATGAGAATGGGCGTGGTGGCAAAGAGGGGAATGGTAGAAATGAGGGGATAGAAAAAAAGCCCCACAAGACAGCAAAGGCTCGCAATGAAAGCTGTCATGCCAGTGCGCCCCCCCGCTTTGATGCCGGAAGCAGACTCGAGGGTGAAGGTTAGGGTGCCTGTTCCAAGGAGCGCCGCTCCCATGCTGCCAAGTCCATCCGGAATGACGATTTTATCGATGTTGTTAATCCATCCACGCTTGTCCAGTTGATGCGCAAGTTTGGCAAGGGCGGTTAAAGAGGCGCTTGTGTCGAAGAGATTAATGAGGATGACCGATAATAAAGTGCCCAGCAGCTCAGGATGCAGCGGCGTTCGTAGATCGAGTTGCAAAAATGTTGCTTTAATGCTGGGAGGTAGCGCTGCAATGCCATGAAAAGAGATCAAATCAAAAGGAATCGCCCCAATCCAACAGGCTAAAATCGTCAGCAAAAAAGCCCCAGGGATACGAAAGTGATAAAGCGTAAAAAATAAAAGCAGGCCAACAAAGGCAATGCATATGGGCAGATACTCAAAAGAGGCGCTAAATAAATCCAGATTTTTAAGGCCCGCTGTGATCAAAAATAATCCAATACCAGCAATCGCTGCCGATTTAATGCTCGGAGGCAGCGCTCTTAAAATGTGTTGTCTTACCTTCAAAAGACTTAAGATAAATAAAACGCAACCAGTCCAAAAGACAAGCCCCAACACAGCTTCCCACTGAATATGGTGTTTTAAAATCACCGAATAGACGAGATAGGGACCCACACTTAAGCCCGGCGCTAGCACTGCTGGAAATTTCGCATAGAGCGCCAAAAACAGTGTCGATAGCACGATCGTGACAATGGTTGCAGTTAACGCCGCTCCAAAATCAATGCCCCCTGCACTTAAGATTTTGGGATATAAAATCAGAAGATAAGCAACAGTAAAAAAGGTGGAAAGGCCTGCGATAATCTCTTTTTTCATGATTTTGGATTGTATATAAAAGATCGTTTCTTGTACGGAAATAATCGCCATGATAATATTTTTTTTATGAAAGGCGTCAGTTAAATTCGTGCTGTGTGTAGAGAATTTAAGGACGCAAATATCCTAAATTGAGGGGAAAAAATGGAACATGCTCAAATCGATCTTGCAATGGTGTTTGCTGCCGCTGTGCTGTACATGGTGATCGGCTATTTATGGTATTCGAAGTGGTTGTTTGGTCCGGCCGTTATGAAATTGCATAATGAAGGTGGGGGAAAAGATCTGAACTCAGCGTCTTTGATCTATGGATTCATCATTGCTTTGGTTGTTTCCTATTTTCTTGCCTTTTTCCAACACCAGATGAATGTATCGACTGTTTCAGATGGCGTATTCGTTGGTTTTACTGCGTGGCTTGGCTTTGTGGTTACTACACAAGCGACTGGCTTGATTTGGGGCAAGCATTCATTTCGTGGGTTTTTCATTCACACGACTTGCAAACTTGTGACGTTTCTTGCCATCGGAGCCGTTTTAGCCTCTTGACAGGAAGGGCAGTTCCTTTTTAGATAGAGAGGTAGTTGCAAAATCGACGAAGCCTGAGTTTTGCAACGACCTCCAGAGAGAAGAGACAACTGAAGATGGGCATGAGTGCATTTGATACAGCGATCGCAGAGACCTGCGCAAACCCAAAAAAACTTCTCATTATCACCTCCAGCGGTGGAGGGGGACTGATCCAAACAGCCAATGCCAAGGAGCAAGAGGCGTTGGCAAGGGACCCAACTCTTTTAGTGACGCGCGTCGATCTTTTGAAAGATTGGGTTCCCTTTAGTCAATTTTTTATCAACTTCTGGAATCATGCACAGCAAAAAGGCAATATTTTTGCGCAAATGATTTGCGTGCGGTTCCAATTTCTTGTAGATTTATTTTTGTTTCCAAGCATTTTTCTATACGCGCTGCGCACCTTATTTCGAGAAGATGTGGATTTGATTATCGATACGCAGCCTATGGGAACTTCCGCAGTCGTATGGGCCCTCAAAATTTTTAACCGCAAACGCGGGAAGAGTGTGCGAGTGGAAAAAGTGCTTGTGGATTTGCCAACTCACAAGGCCACTCATTTTTTTTCGCCGATTCGTCGGCTATCTAAAGAAAATCGCAAGTTGGTACAGCTGGTATCGATTGCTCCTCTTTTGGAAAAAGGGGAGACAGCAGAAGAATTTTGGCAAAAAACTTGTGGACTGTCTTGTAGCGATATCCATTACGAAGAACCCTACGTACGCCAAGCCTTTTTAAAATATAAGGGAAAAGGTCGTAGCAAATCAAACTTGCGCATCACGGTGCGCTATAAGCTGTTAGAAGAACTGGAGTTGATGAAAAAGACGTTTAAACGCGGCAGTATTGGCGCCGAGGTGCATGCGGGAGAAGTGCTCTTTTCCATAGAACCGGAAGATCGGGTCTTTACTATCTTACTTGGATCTCAGCCTGCTAAAGATGCCACTTTGGCCTACGTCAAAAAGCTCATTGATTTTCATCAAAATGATCTGGAAAAAACCCATATTTTTGTCTTTTGTGCAGATCATGAAATAGGGGTAGATACGTTATATCAAAAACTCTCACGTATGATTGCCTCTTTTTCCACTTATCCTAGCAATATTTCCGTGATCCCTATGTCATTTCAAAAAGAAGATGTGATCGCGGCGCTCTTTCATCGCAGCGATGCCACGTGGACTCGCTCCGGTGGACAGACCGCTATGGAGCTCATGAGTGTCAGCACAGGACGCATTTTTATCCATTCAGAAGCGAAAAATAAGCAAGATCTATTGAAGGGAATTCCTGGATGGGAATCCGAAAGCGCCGTCTATTTGCAAAAAATGTATGGCGCAAAGATCGTAACCCCTGACACATTGCTATACTGTGCGCGGGTAGATTCTTAAAATTTAAGAAGCTACCCGTGTACAGTATATACATCAAAGATGTAGCGCACTAGCCCCTCCCAGTCCTGGCTGCGCAAGTAGCGCTGGATCTCTGGCACCGGCTTTTGCATTGTTTGTGCAAAATCGGCTAGATAGCGCAACAAGTTGCGACGCGCAGATTCTCTCTCCATTCCTTCTTTTACTCCAGCCATCACACCAGATATTTTGATGGCATTATTGCTGCGGAAAATAGCTTGAACGTGTTCTTTAGGAGCATTTGCCAAAAAATCAAAAGGGTGTTGGTTGTGCGCCCTTAACTCATCTCCAATTGTTTTCAACCTCCATCCATGCTTCATGAGGTGCCATGCATTGCCTGTTGCGATCGTGGCAAAGATCTCTTGTACGTATCCTGCATCTGTCGCGGAGGCGCGAGGGAAGCGGGGGATCTGTTGGTCGGGTGGAGCAGGTGCTTCAGCTGCGGCTGGCACAGGCGCTTCAATGAGGGGGGCAATAGGTGCAGTTAAAAGGGTAATTCTCCGCTTTTTCCCTATAAAAGGGATGCATACACAAAAGGCTGTTAGAGAAAACACATAGGAGACCCTATCTCCTATGGTTTGCCAAGCGGGGGGAGTATTTAAAGAGGCGCTCTCATAAGCGTCGTTTAAAGGTAACTCGGATCCTATCGCCTCTATACTCACGGTCCCATCAACAATTGGATTAGACTATCCCAGTCTTGCACTTCAAAATAAGGACGCAGTTGATGCGCTGGAATGTTTACTTCTGTAGAAAAATCGTCAATCAAAGAGACAAGCTTCCCTCTTTCCATTTCGCGAGTGAGAGAAGGCCCTAAGCCGTCCATGAACCCTGTTCTCTTAAAATAATCGGACCAAATGGATGGCATACACGACCTTAAATACGGGTGCGTAAAGATCGTCGACATGAATTTCATTGGATGAACTTCGCTAATCTTATCCCCTAGTTCTTTGAGATGACTCTGTTTAAAGAGCAGTGTGAGTTTGTTGTTTTCTGCCATTGTGGAAATGATTTCGTAAATGCAGCCTTGGTGTTCTGCTGTGCAAACGAGGTCTTTATAAGCGAGCTCTCCTGTTTTTTCCGGAGGTCTTTTGATAATGGATGCAGTCAGCGGTGCTGCAAAAAGTAACACAAGACTTAAAAATAATCCGATAACGCGTATGCTCATAGGATACCTCCTTGCCAAAGGATCATATGCCAAAGGATTTTTTTGTGTATATAAAAGTTGCGATTTGGTTGTGTTTGTCCCTTTTTGTGTGCGGGGGCGGGTGGGCTATTTGGATGGCAGCTGGAGGTTTTTGCGTCGCAAAATTAGAGCTCCAATTTCCCGATTGGCCAGCATGGGAAGTGGAGTTAGATCCACAATGCAGACAAGTGTTGCAACAGCCGTACCATTTTTTGGGCAAGGGATCGCAGTCTTATGTATTTGCAAGTCAAGATGGACAGTATGTGATAAAACTATTCCGGTTTGATCGCGTGTCCCATGTAGAGCAAGTTTTGCCTCTATTGCAAGGATATAAGATGGCGTACGATCATTTACAAGAGGAGACGGGTTTATTATATGTGCATCTCAATGTTTCGGGTGTAGGGTTGCCGACACTGCATGCGCGGGATGGACTGCATCGCTCGGTGGACATACCTCTAGATCGATATCGATTTGCGATCCAAAGAAGGGTAGAGCCATTTGTAGAAGCGTTTTCTAAGGCGCAGACCCAAGATCGACGGCAAGAACTCATCGAGCAGTTTCACGATCTTCTGGTGCGCAGGACGTCTAAGGGGTTTATGAACGCCGATCCCAATCTGAGTCGCAATTTTGGGTTTTTAGGGGGCAGGGCTATGGAGATCGATTTCGGAAATTATAGAGAGCTCGATCGGGAAAAGGCGCCTCAAGAGGTCGCGCGCTTTATGGATAAATTACACAAGTGGCTTGAAAAGCATCCAGGGGGCTGATGTTGAGGTGGCAAAAAGTTTGTGTGCTGGCGGCTTGCCTGGCTTTGATCAGTTATGCGTATGTGCGAACAGATGGTTTTTCCCCTTTTTGTGTAATGGCCCCACTTTCAGTGCATCCGTCAGAGACTGCCTCTTTAGAGGTGCAGCGCATCTTAGCCCAACCCTTTTCTTATCTGGGGAAAGGAAGGCAGTGTTTTGTTTTTTCGAGTGCAGATGAGCAGTATGTTTTGAAGTTTTTTAATAAGAGGTACATAGAAGATCCTTGGTATGCCGTATTTTTACCTAAAGAGAGGCAAAAACGGATGAAGCGGCGCCAGTTTTATGAGCAAAGCTATCCGCTTGCAATGCGCGAATTTGGAGAAGAGATCTGTTATTTGCATCTAGGGGTGAGCAAGCAGATGCCGACAATTTGGGTCGCAGATCACTCTGGTAGAGTGCATCAAATGGATTTGAATGAGTTTCCTTTTGTATTGCAGCGCAAAGGCCATTTGCTTTACCAGGGGTGGGAAATGGTCTATTTTAAAGAAGGGATTGGTGGGTTACAGCGTGAGGTAAATGCTTATCTTACGTTAGTTCATCAGCGGATCCAAAAATGCGTTGCCGATGCAGATAACGATGTGGAGCACAATTGGGGGTATTGCGAGGGGAAGCTTGTGCATTTAGATCCAGGGCGTCTTTATTATGACCCAACTCTTGTCAATGAAGCGAGAAGACAGGAGGAGTGGAGTCGAGCTACCCGGCAAATTGCAGAATGGCTTTCTAAAAATTATGCGATCCAGATATATCAAAGATGACTGAATGTTAAAAAAAATACAACAATATTGCAAGCGAATTGTTCGGTGTACTGGGCTTGGACAAGGAGAAGCGCAGCGCTCGTTTTGGCGGCGATGTTTGCAAGTGGTGCTTGTGAGTTTCAGAAATTTCTTGCGCGATCAGTGCGGATTGCACTCTTCTGTGCTCACATATTATACCTTAATGGCCCTGATCCCTCTTTTAGCTCTATTTTTTGCGATTGCGAAAGGACTTCATTACAGCGGAATGCTACGTACTGCTTTATTAGAGCGCTTCCATGAACAAAGTGCTGCATTGCGCGAGGCGTTTCAATTGGCGGATCGGTTATTAGCTGAAGCCGAAAAAGGACCAGTTGCAGCATTTGGTGTGGGTATTTCGATTTTGATGAGTGCTTTTTTAGTGGGTGCTGTGGAATCGGTCATGAATCGAATCTGGAAGGTGCAACATACGCATTTTTGGGGACGGACAGTGAGTAAGTATTTTGCTCTTCTGCTGATTGGTCCTATCTACTTTGTTCTTGCAAGTAGCGCTTCGATTTTTGTCTTGCAACACCTGTCAGATTGGATTGGCGAATGGCAAGTTCACTCTTGGGTCAGCATGCTGTTGTTATTTATTATACGACTAATACCTTATACATTATTCTGGGTGCTTTTTGCTTTTGTCTATTATGTGATGCCGAATGCGCCTGTACGGTTTCGCTTTGCAGTGATTGCAGGAGGTATTGCAGCGGCATGCTATCTCCTCGGCAACTGGGGATATTTTTATTTTCAAAAGAGTGCGACTAGTTATGATGCTATATACGGGGGATTGGCGGCTCTGCCTCTATTTTTAATTTGGATGCAGCTAAGTTGGTTCATCTTTTTATTTGGAGTGGAAGTGAATTACACATTGCAAACGGAGGGTCATGTATCCTCTTCGGTTTGAGCCTATTTATCGAGATTATGTATGGGGCGGCGATCGGATCGCTAAAAAATACCACAAAAATCAGCAAGGTCGTATTGCGGAAAGTTGGGAACTTGCCGATCGACCGGACGCGATTAGTGTGGTGGCAAATGGTCCTTATCAAGGGAAAAGCCTTCATGAATTGATGCAAGAAATGAAGGAGGATCTGCTGGGTCAAGACCAACATTGGGAGCGGTTTCCATTGCTTTGCAAAATCATTGATGCGCGAGAAAATTTGAGTGTGCAGGTGCATCCCGATGAGCAGACAGCGCCCTCTTTGCAAGGAGAGTCGAAGAGCGAGATGTGGTATTTATTGGAAGATGGCTCAGTGTATGCAGGGTTGCAAGAAGCGGTGACGCAAGAGCAGTTTTTCGAAAGCATCTCAGAGCAAAGGGCCGATCAGTTGCTTAAGAGGCTCGATCTAAAAAAGGGAGCAGCTGTTTATATTCCGGGGGGGCGTATCCATGCGATTTGCTCTGGGACATTTCTTTTTGAAGTGCAGCAAAATTCAGACACGACGTATCGCCTTTATGATTGGGGCAGGTCAGCGCGCAAGCTCCATTTGCAAGAGGGAGCTGCGGCCGCGCACTGGCAGGATCGGGGGGGTGCGCAGCTCGATTTTCAAAGGCTTGAAAGCGATCTCCATCATCAGATCATGACGGTTTTGTCTTGTCCTTATTTTATCGTGGAACGGGTGGATGTTTTTGATCTGCTGCATTTGGGCGCCATTGCCAAAACGTTTCAGATCTTTTTTTGTCTGGATGGAGAAGGGCACATCGAGGTGGATGGGGTAAAAGAACCGCTTATGATGGGGATGACCTATCTTGTGCCAGCTGTTTGCCATGGGGTGAATTTTTCTGGGAAATTACAACTTTTGCGCATCCGGCTGCCTTAATCCATTGGATGAGCTGTTTTGCAACGCGCTTGGAGAAGAGAAGGCTTATGTGGCCTAGATCTTCAATAATTAAGTGGCGATTGTCGGTAATCACGGCAGAGTGGCCGGGGATGACGAGTTGATCGCTCAAGGTTGCAATATGGCTGATTTGGACTTGGTGGTTATTGTGGAGGAGTTTAGAGAGCTGTTGTAAAAACGGCGAGTGAGGTTTCATTTGTCGAGCGTTGGGTCCAAGTCCCAAATGGGCTATCGGCGTTCCTTGCAGCGGTGTTCCTAGGGTGATCACATCGGTCACAGTATTTGGTTTGGCCATGGCGAGAGCATACCAGAGGCTGACAAGTCCTCCCATTGAATGCCCGATGAGAATGAGGTCGTCTCTTTTGGTTTGTTTCTGGATTTGTTGGACCTTGGCCTCGACTTTGTGAGCATAATATTCGATGGAGTGAAAGGGGGCTCCTAAGTGGATGATATAAATGGGTCCAAGGCCTGTTTTTTTGAGCCATCGTTTTTGTAGGACCCAAACAGATCCATGATGCCCGTATCCGTGGACTAGAAGGATGGGACGCCCGCTTGCTTGAAGCGCTTCTCGGACAGGAAAGAGGTGCAAGAGGGGAGGTGCTAGGAGCGCAAACCCTTCAAAGGTCATTGCGTGGATCCAGTGGATGAAGCGAGCCATTTTTCTCGGGAACTTGTCGGATAGGTTATTGACTAGCCGTATGAGTCCGCACCAGGCCAAAAGAGAGCAAAGAACAATCCACAACACAACGATTTGCCTCAAATATTTAGTTTGATTGTATTAAAAATGAGGTAGGAAGGCCACATGATTTGATCAGCGTCGATATCGGCGGCACAAAAATCTGCACCTGCTTGGGCGATGCATTAGCGAGCTTAGTGCACTGGCCGTGAGCGTCTGCGCAACCGAGCCGTAGGACGAGGGGCTTGAAGATTTGCGCTGTTAGGAGCCTCCTTGCCGTGGAACAATGCGGTTAATTGTAAAAACTTTTCATAAACGCGCTCCGCTGTTTTGGGAGTAATGGCCCAGGCAACGCTCACTTGGGATGCATCTACAACCGGGGCCCGCACAGATTCCATTCCATGGCTAAATCCATCAACTCCTGCTTCAAGAGTGTTGCGGTCTTGTTGAGTTGGGCCAAATACTTGGCCTAAAAAGTAAGTTCGGTGATTGCGTAGATCGTGTTCTAACCGCATTCTCGAACTATCCCAATAAAGCGGTTGTTGATAATCAACCCTTAACGTGCTTTCGTGGCTTGTAGTTGCAAGATGTTGTAACCCATGCTGTTGCAAGGTGGACATGATGGACTTTAGTCCTTTTGGCAGGTGGCTTTCGGCAAGTTCTTTGGGATGGCCCACCTGCCCTACCATACTAGAGGCTGCCATAAAAGCCGTTTGTCTTAATTCAGCCAATTCACTCAACAAGTGGGGAACCAGATCTATGGCGTCGCTGGCAAGATATAGCTGTATAGATTCCCAAAGATCTTCAGCATAACGTTCTAAGGAAACTTGCGTATCTCCCTTGAATACATATCGCATCTTGGGATCAACAAATGCTTGTTGCCACGTGATCGCCATATGTAGATAAGATTCTAATAAATTTTGTACTTGAGATCTGTTTTTGAAAGATGCAGGCTCTAACACAAATTTGCGCAATGCTGCATCTGTTAGATCGAGCAGTCGAACCATTGTATGGTATCCAACGACCCTCAGTAAATATGAGTGGCCTCCTAATGGTTGTAGATTTTCTAATGAACTGAATAATTTGATAAATTCATGGATGCGGTCGCTGGTTTTTTGCGTACTTGACAGATCAAATTCATTGCGTAAATGGACCTGATGTTCGAGGAATTGTTGTTCTTCCAGCTGAAGGGGCGTAGCTAACTGAGCGATATGATCGGGAAAACGTTGCAAATGGGCCAGCCAAAAGGGCCAATCTCCCCAAAGACGCAAATTTGCTACATTGCGCCAAAGCGTCCGCAGTTGCTTATCATCGAGATTAGCACTCTTTAAGACTTTTTCGAAAGATGCTTGTGCAGAGGGGCTTAAACTGCTTGCGCCTTCTTGCAGGCTGGTTTCTAAGAAATTTTGCACTGTGCCAGGAGGCGCTTCGACACATTGTTCTTTAAACGAAGTGATGGGTATCAATCTTACAGGGCAGGTGTCTGGGCCTAATGTGAGAGCGCGGCTTTCTTCTGGGCTTATTATTGGTGTGGAGCACACATGATAGGATGTAATATTTCCAAAAAGGGCTAAAAGAGCTGTCGCCCAGCCTTTGACGCCTTGTGGGGACAGAACTTGGATGGTAGGCAGCGATTCACATTTTGTAGGGATGGGGCGGTACGCGGGGAGGCATGTGTGAGTCTCTTGCAAATGCTTTTGTGCTGTGCGAATGGATCGTTGCAGTGTGGGATCTGTTGTATTTGCTGCGATCTTTTCTATTCTGCGCTCAAGCGCTTGCTGCAAGCGCTGTGGGAGACACTGTCCCGTTTTTGCGCTTTGCGCAACCCTCTCTACTGTCTGAACAAACTGTTCGAAGGAACGGGTCCAGCGGTCTCGTTTTCGCCCATCACCTTCGGGACGTGGGTGCCTTAATTCTTGGAAACCTTCTAATAACGGGCTTATAGACACCCATGACTCCATATTTCGGTATTATTTTTAACTAAAAAGCTTCGCGCTAAAGCATTTTACCACAGCCAAGATATTTTTATCAAAAGGTTTGGGTGTCTTCAAATTGAGGCCGGCTCGATTTTTGGGATTATTTTGAAGACGCCCTCTAAGAGATAGAGGCGCTATTGCCGGAGATGTTGATCTGAATCCAAAGATCTCTAGGATCGATGGTGAGTAGTTCTTCGTGGGTTTCGGTTCTAGGCCAGTTTAGTGCATCGCGCTGCACCGTCCAGCGCAATAGATAGCGATGCGGTTTTACCTGAAAACTGGCTTGTCCGCGAAAGCCGAAGATATCGCGGGGTTTGAGCGGGACATTTTGGTGATCGAACTGCACGTTTACGATTTGCACGCCTTTGGGATCGGGATCATCATAGATGAGAAGCTGCACGCGGACCAAATGGGGAGCTCCCACGACTTTTGCGTGCGGGCCTAGATAATTGTTGACATTTTGTGCGATTTCCTGCTCTGAGAGTCCCTCTAAAGAGTAGGGGCCATGCAGCAAAGAGAGCCAAATTCCTGAGATTGCAAGGAGGGTTCCCATGCCGAAAAGAAGCTGCAGCAAACGATATGCTCTCATGTTTCAAGATCTATACCGAGATGGCAAATTTTTCAAGATTTGCAAAAATTGATTGAAGTGGCTATGAAAAGAGGTCTATACCGAAACAACTTGAAGAGTTGGTTTTATGAACGCCATTTTCGCCTGCTTGATGTTAATCGCTGCTGGCATTTCTGAAAAAGCTCCTGAAGCGAACCGCTCAAACATTCGGACGATGCCCGTTGTGCGCACCCCCGAATCGAATACGGTGATTTTGAAGATCGTTTTGCCAAATGAGGGACAAGTTTTGTCTGCAAATCCGGTTTGGATGCAGTTTAGAATCGATGGGTTTGCTTTGCAAGCTGCTTCTTCTCAATTTGATAGGGCCAATGATATCGCCGTTTCTAAGATGGGGCAAACGGTCCACATCGTCATAGATAATCAACCCTATTTTGCCATCAATGAGCCTGCACTAGATCCCTTTGATGAGGGGGGGTCTTACTATGATACGCGGTATAAATTTGAAATTCCCTTCAAGCTCAAAGAGGGGATGCATACGATTCGCGCATTTCCTGCTCGCTCTTTTGGCGAGAGCTTAAAAGGGGAGGGAGCTTTTGCTGTGCGGACGTTTTATCTCGGTAAGCAAAGCGATAATCCTCGCATCGATCTGTCGCAACCCTATCTTACATATAATGAGCCGAGCAGCCAGATGAATCTGAAAGAGGGGCAGCCGATCCTT
>JAKAFF010000172.1 GCA_021818045.1 bacterium | reverse complement strand
AAAACCAAAATAGCTTCTTTTAATTTACCAAAAGGCTTTGGGATTTCGCCTGTTCTGTTTCATTTAGGCCCAGTCTCTGATGCTCTCTTAAGTAGTCGCTATTTTTATCGTATCATCGATATTGCTGATTTGTGAGCAAAAAGGTTATACGCAAATGAGATCAGACGTTGGTTTTGGGCAACGTTTGAACTCATTTGTGATATTTTTGATAATGGTATTAGGCGCTGCGGGCTGCCTCTCTAAGGCCTCGGAAAGCATCATCGAGCGCGCGGTTGAACGCTTCCTTGGTGTTCCCTTCCGATTGTTTTTCGCTCTGCTTGTCGCCGATTTGTTGGAGGAATTTTTGAGTCAAAGCATCGGCAATGACTTTGCGCGCTTGCGTATCAGATCCCCACATCTCGCCAAACTTGGGGATGAATTGTTCCCCAAAAGCGCGGGCCAGATCTTTATCGGTCTGATGTGGTGAAAAGGCAAGGAGTAATGGGAGTAATCCAAGGCCTGCAAACTTCAGCCCATTCCATCCCAATTCTTTTGTGTAAGTGGCGGACGCTTTGTATGACTCTTCGTAATCTTTTCTCATCTGGGCAAGACTTTCTCGATCTGTTCTTGCGGTGCGGCTCAATTGGTCTAAAATGGCTGCCACCACCTCTCTGAGTTCGTTGAGATAATTGGGTTGTTCCAAGAGAACCTGGTGTAAAAGCTCAATGGAAGGGCGCCCCTCTGTAACGCGTCCGTCCAGATTCGGCTCAGATATTTCTTGCAGCGGTAAGGGAACTTTCGCTACTTTTTCTGCCAAAATCTGATCGGGTTCTTTCTCAATGGCGTCGATCGATGCGGTCCTGGTATCATCTAGTGCATTTATTTCCATGTTGTCCTCTTCTAGTCGATGGATACTCTAAACGTATCCAGAGTTCCTTTAATTTGATCTGTTAGAGCGCTCGTGGCCTCGTTGAGAGATTCAATGCGATTCGTCGCTTCCGTTAAAGCTTGCTGGTGCTCTGTAGTGTCCCCGGTCACGAGTTTTAGGGCAGCCTCATAATCAGCTCCCTTCTTTTTATACCACTCCGCAGTAAATCTGGAGCCAAGACCCATTACAGAGCTAGCAGTTCCCAAGATGGCTGTCGTTTTTTGGATCCAGTCGTTGCGCACGATTGCGAAGGCGCCCGTGCGCCAAGCCCATGCACCACTTGCAAGCGATAAAGCGATCTGTAGATAAAATGTGCCCGTCTCAATGCGCCGCTTGAGTGTATTTTGCAGCTCCTCAGAGGAGGTGAGTTTGGCAAGGGTTGCATCGAGTAGCTGTGTGTCGTGTAAGACGCGATTTGCGAGCCCAAGGGCTCCTGCCGCGACAAAACCGACCGCTGCCACTCCGCCACATGTAGCGCCAAACACGATGGTCGCAATCCCTGTGATGTAGTGCGCGACGGTTGCTAAGGTGCTCCAGGCTGTCCGGGACTTATAGGCTTCGGCCTCTTTTTTAATGAGTGTCGATCTTTCTTCGTTGAGCTGCTGGATATCTCTGAGTAAAAGAGCGCTCTCTTCTCGAAACAATTGCGCTTGTTTAGCTGCAAGTCTTTCGGATTGCACCTCTAGATCGAAGAGGGCTAAAGCAGGAGGGGAGTCTAATGATATCGGCTCTATGCTCATATCTTAGCGCGTTGCCTGCCGTTCGATGAGTCTTCTTTTATGCTCTTTGTCATCTCTGACAATGCCTTTGAACGCTTCCAATAGCGCCGCATTGGCCTCGGAACAGGTCTTGATGCCGGTGGTAAAGATGATCTGTATTTTGGAGCGCAGATTGGAGATCTCATCGCCGCATTTTGTGCTCAATTCCGAAAGGGTCTCTTTCGTAAGAGGCGCGCCATCTAATTTCCATACTGAGACGCCTCTTGCATCCAACTGGCCTATGAGATCTTTTGCCCTATCGGACAATTCGAGACTTTTCCCTTTTTTCATGTGGATCAGCTCACCGCTCAGATCTAACAACAGGTCGATCGATTGTTGATGCCCTTTGACTTCATTCGTGTAGTCAATGAGCCGCTTGTTGGCGAGGGCTTCTGCTCGCAGCAATAACTCTACAGCTTCTAAAGCTAAATTAGGCTCATTGCTTTGATCTGAAACTCTATCCTGGAGCGGGTATGTTGTGTCTTCTAAGCCATTTAGAACAGAGGGGAGTTGGGGAACATTTGCGCCTATATCTTGAAATGCCTCTCGGGCGACATTTGTGACTTTTTGGGCCTCATTGTCAACGGCCATATCGACCGGTTGTACGCGATGATCGAATGGTTCAACGGGTTGGTTGTCGGCAGCAGATAACTCTAAAATACTCATAATCCCTCTCGAGTGGCATCGGTAGTATAGCGGCTGAAGGTTTTGTCCGCTATACGAGCGATTTTTTGAAGAGAAACACTATAAATCTTGAAGAGATTTTTAGCAACTCGCTCTAAAAAATCTGTAAAATCTTATTTTCTTCTGAATCAGCTTGCTCGATATCGACCGTGTAGTCTCGAATGATCCCCTCAAGAATAGGAAGAGGATCTTCAAGCGGCCTTCCATCTCCAGGGGCCTGATTCGACTGAATTGAATCCCAAACCTCATCTACATTTGTTTTACTAAGAACAATTGTTCTTGCATCAGAACGGATGTGACTACTCCCTCGCCTAAAGGCGAAGGCTTCTAGGGATTACTCCCAAGCCATCTAATCCGAGGGCCAAAATATTTTGCGCTGCGTTGAAATCCCTGTGTGCTACATACCC
>JAKAFF010000171.1 GCA_021818045.1 bacterium | reverse complement strand
GAATATTCTGCGCAGTGACACAAGCTCAAAGGTAAGCCTTAAGCGTCGTCGATTTCGGGCAAGCTTAAAGAGGGATTACCTTTGCCAACTCATAGGCGTAAACTAAAATCTTCATGCGTTAGCCCTGATGTTCTTGTGCCCAATCGATCATAAATTGGCGCTGTGCTGTTGAAAGTTCTGTCATTTCCCAGCGCTCTTGTCCAGCTTTGCGTAACCACGTGTGTTGCGTTTCGGCGATTACATCTCCTCCGACTGGCATATCTATACACAAATGAGTTCAAAAGTTGGATTTTCGGCTGCGCCAAAGCGGCGCAATTTACCTATCGTAAGTGACCCTATATTTTTAATATTGGGTCACTTACGATAGGCGAATTCCGCCAGCTTTCGCGTTGCCCAAAACCAACTTTTGAACTCATTTGTGTATAACCCTTGCCACAATTCAGACAAATGCACGACTCGCCGATCTTGAATGGGTGCCGCCCACACACAACTTGCAAGGCACAAGCCCACACATATAAGGAATCTCTGAAGCATATCCCCCCCATTTTTGGCCTGCGCCAGTGTACTATCTTTTTGTCCACCGTTTCAAATCTTTTCATAAAACATCCTTTCTTGATAACATCCGTAGCATGTCCCTTGTCGAAACAATCAATCATGGCATCAAAGAGGCCATTCGCAGTCGTAATACAGTCAGATTGGATACGTTGCGCATGCTCAAATCAAAAATTTTGGCAGCCGACGCCAGAGCTAACCTCTCTGACGAGGAAGTGCAAAAGCTATTCAAAACCTATCATGGCAATTTACTCGAGGCACTGGAACATGCAATGCAAGCAAAACGTGCCGATCTTACAGAAAAGCTCAAAGCGGAAATTGCAATCGTCGAAGAGTTTTTGCCTCAGACCCTATCTTTAGAAGAGACTCGGAAAGTGGTGGTTGAAGCCATTGCAGAATCGGGCGCTAAAACCCAAAAAGAGCTAGGGCTTGTGATGAAATGCATCATGAAGCGCAATTTAGGGGTTGATGCGAAGCTTGCAAAAGAGCTTGCATCCGAGCAATTATCGCATCTCGAAAATCATTAGAGGGTGTCTTCAAATTGAGGCTTCGATTGTTGTCGCAAAACATGCCGCCAAGTTTTTTCAAACACTCGACAAAGAGCCCCATTTGCCAGCACATTTGAGCAGGTGATTAAGGGATCCAAAATCACATTAAATGCGAGGATAATGGCAATCATTTCAGGCGTGAACCTCAAGTATGATTCGTAAATAGGGAGCATGACAAAAATGGCCCCTCCTAACACTGCGGCCGTGGCAAAACGGGCCAGCACAAAGACCAAAGTAAATGGCATCCATATGACCAGTGTAGGGGCATACCCATTGAATTGTACGTAAATCACAAAGCAAAGAAAGGCATTAGCAATGCAGTCTCCGATTTGTTGAATATTAGTTGTTGCGGGGATCACAGCTTTTGCCAAGTCTGGATTGTCCAAATTTTTCGCAGTCCCCTCGATAGTCCAAGGCATGGTGGACAAACTGCAGCCAGAACTAAACGCAATGCCGGTCGCTGGCAGAAGATTTTTGATCCCTTTTAGAGAACCATTACCCACCAAAAACAAAAGCAACATATAGCTGACTAAGCACACCACTAGCCACAATAAGAAATCAGCATATTGAGATACCATCTGATGTAACAACTGCATTTTATACATACGAGCTACAAACCCCAGAACAAACAATGGAATGAGCCTTGCAAATCCTTGCGTCAGGATTTTCTCAATCATGGACTTCCCTGTCGAAATGACAGAACGGATAGCGGCGCCTTTAAAAGCTGCCAGCAAGCCCAGTGCGATACCGGCTATCGTCCCTTTATCTGCCGTCCACCATACGGGTTTGGCAAAAGGGAGTCGCCACAATGGGGAAAAGGCATCTACAAAATGAGAAGACTCAAGAGGTGTCAATTGTCCAGTCGTGAGCATCCCCCAGCCAAAGGCGTACCAGACACTTGCCATATTGGACACAGCCTCAAATGCAAAAAGGGCAAGAAGAAATAAAGGCGCTTGTTTTTCAAACGAAGAGACAGCGTGGGCGATAAACACACTGACTGTAATCGGCAGCAACCACAGCAAAAGATCTTTCACACACAGACTGACGGTATACAACCCTCGATGTATATCTTCAGGAAGCGCTGCTGCCACACTCAAATATAAAGCAATCACCAAAATGACTTGTACACTGCGTTGGCGCAAGAGGCGATACATTCCGAACCACACTGTTTTAATTGTTATAAACCTAGGCTTTGGTGCATCAGCCCTCCATCGACAAAAACGGATGTCCCGGTCATATAGGAGGCTTTACTACTCGCTAAAAACGCTACAACATTTGCAATTTCTTCCGGCTGCGCCATGCGTCCGAGGGGGATTGCTGCATTGAGCTGTTGCATGAGAGCAGGATCGTGCATGGTCGAGATATTAATCGCAGTGGCCACAGCACCAGGCCCGACCCCTACAACTAAAATGTTGTGTTTTGCCAATTCGAGGCCGGCTGTACGCGTCAACATCCGCATCGCTCCCTTAGAAAGACAGTAAGCGATATTCCCTGGCATGGGCCAATCTTCATGTACAGAGGTGATGTTGATAATCCTTCCTCCTCTTCCTTGACGAATCATTTGCTTGGCTGCCGCTTGCGTCCCGAAAAATGCACTTTTCAAATTCACTTGGAGTACTTTTTCGTACTGCTCTTCTGTGGTATTGAGAATAGAGGTTCTTG
>JAKAFF010000019.1 GCA_021818045.1 bacterium | reverse complement strand
GCCGGAGCTATCGCGGTATACGGCGTATCGAGCAAAATCAACATCATTAATGATGTCGACATTGAGTCCTACGTCAAAGCCACCCTCACAGCTCAATTCACAGCTCCTTTGGAGTCTGAGGTCATGTCCGCGCTTGCCATTCTAACCCGCACAGACGCCTATTATCGCGCGACTCGGGCAGATACGGGAAGCTTTTGGCATATCGATTCCCATGAAACCTATTACCAAGGCTCTGCCCTCGTAGTTACCAATTCCGCCATTGACAAAGCTGTGGAAAGCACGCGCAATTTAATTCTCGTCCACCCAGAAAATGGACACAATCTCCCCTTTGCAACCACCTGGACAGAAAACAGTGCCGGAAAAACAGCTCCCTATGCATCGATCTTTCGCAAAGATGCCAGAGCGCCAGAAAAAGGGGTCGATGCTCCTCACGCTCAGCTTGCACGCCAAGATTCCAAGTGGACCTATCAAATCGGCAAAAAAACATTGGCTCACCTCTTCGACGTACCAGATATTCAATCCATCGAACTGTTTGTGGATCAAGTTTCCTCTAAAGTTTATGGCGCAAGGCTCAAAGATGGTTCAGATGCATACGATGTCGATTTTATTACGCTACAACACAGGCTCGGCAATGCCCATTTGAAAAGTTCCGACTTCACAGTCCAGTTGAAAGGGGATACCGTCTATTTTAACGGCTTTGGATCAGGACATGGTGTGGGACTTTGCCTCTATTCCGCGAATGCACTTGCCCAAAATGGAGAGAATGCGGTCAAAATTTTGGCGAAATTTTTCCCTGAAACCTACCTGTACAACCTCGATGCACTTCCTAAAAAGTAGGCCTTCTGATAGAATCTAGTTCATCCGGGGACCCTGTGGGCGGGTCAGTTCGAACCAGGTCAGGGCCGGAAGGCAGCAGCCTTAAGAACCCCGACCTCGTGCCGCAGGTCATCCCCGGTGTTTTTCTTCGTAAGCCAAGCACGTACGCCGCAGAGCACTTTCTGCATCCACGTTCAAGTTCTCAGCCTCTCTGACAGCATCAAAAATTTTTTGCCCGACGCCTTCCGTCAAGGGCTCTTCGATATACGTCTTTTTTTGTCTGCGTAGTTTATGGATGACTTTTTGAGCTCTGGCTAAAGCAGGTAAAGTGGGTGGAATATCGGATATGGGACTTTTTTTCCCCTCCCCTTTTTTAATCTCTTCCCAATTTTCTAAAATCTCCTCTGTAGAAGAAATTTTTTTATTTTCAAAAATATGCGGATGACGCCGAATTAATTTTTCCGACACCGAACGCAATGCATCGGTCAAAGACAATGAAGAGCTTTGCTCTAAAAGTTTTGCTATAAATATCAACGTATACAGCACATCCCCCAACTCCTCAGAAATTTTTATAGGGTTGTTGAGGTCGATCGCTTCAATCAGTTCATGCGCCTCTTCTAGCAAATAGGGCTGTAAAGTAAATAGGGTCTGCTCTCTATCCCAAGGACACCCCCCCTCACCTAAGAGCCTCTCCGCAATTTTTATCAATCTGTCAAATTCTTCCATCATATAAAGTTTTGTTTCTATTGGTTCTTCGTGTATAAACATACAACAACTTTGAATTTGCAACCACAATTTTTAGAACATATGTAGTATATACTTAAGATCAAAAATAATTACAAAACCATGTATAATACCACATAATAATGAGCAATTAAATGACCATAGCGATTACTAATGCAAGCAGAGAATTGAGGGTGTACGTTCCTCCTGCTGAAAAACGATCTCCTGGAGTCACCGAAAGGGTGAGATCTCTTGGCCAATCGCTCACGCAAGTGGTGTGCACGCCTTTAGTGATGTTTGGTTTCAATATCAACCCTCTGAGCGCCTCCGCAACCCCATCTCCATCTCCTACACTACACTCGATTACACGCCTTGCCAAAGAAGGTCTCAAACAGATCCATGAACAATTTAATGCCGATGCGGCTACAGAGCGCGTCGTCCCAGAGCCGGCCGTCATACTACCAGAGCTCGCTCCAGTAAAAACCCGAACAGCGCTGCCGGATAGGGTGACAGAACAGCTGAAATCCCTCTCTAAAAAACTCAGTACCTTTGAAGTTCTCAATCGGATGCTTGCTGTATGCGGAAGAACAGAAGCCGACAATGCGACTATTTTTCAAATCATCGAACAAGTCACCCGCCCCAATGCCCATTCAAGCCTTTGGCAACAATTTCGGGCCCGCTACCAACTGAGCTGGTTTGAAACAGTTAAAGTAGGTTGGGTCTATCTAACATGCCATCTCACGTCAATCATTGCCAATACAGTGGACGCCTATTTGAATGCATTTTTGACCCACACCTATCGTCGGCTAACCAACCAAACGCAAGATGCTGACCAAGCCCGCAGAGCATTACTAGAGTCCTTCCTGACAGAGGCCAAGCAATTTCTCATTGCAGATATCGGAGCCACCAGAGCCTTTGCTTTGGATATCCAACCTCAAGGAGATCCGGAAAGTTACAGAACAAAAACAGTCGCCGATTATTACGGCGGATCTTTAGCAAAACTATGCAAAGAGTTTAGCGCTCATATTGTAGATGAGACATATCACGTACCGCTGTTCCCAAGTTTGCAAAAAATCCTAGTTGTCGGGCGGCTATTTCGCATCTTGGAATGGGCGATCAATCGATTCATCATTCGACAATTGATGGTTCGCTCTATTTTGCCTGCAGTCTTAGAATCGGCTGTAAAAGATGGGCTGCAAGCGACCGAATTGCATAGACTCCCTTTTAGTGTCGCGATCTTAGAGTTTTTAAATGAGCAAATCGCAATTTTAGACCAAAAGCTCGATGAGCCCAATGCCGCACCTTTAACAGACAAACTGGTCAATTCAGAATTGCTCTCTCAAGTGGTTAAAAACTTAATCCAAGTGCTTCATTTAGAGCCTTTAGGAACCCAAGCTGAACTGGCTCAAAAATTGCAAGAGATTGCAGGAGGCAGACCCCTTCTCGATGACAAGGCGCAGCTGCTGATTGAGGAGGCCCTTGTGGATGCGTGCCATCGCCTCTTTGATCCTCTCAATGCAAGCATCCAATCGGGCGAATTTTTCGTCACTCTCTTGGAACTTGCAAGCAAGCCTTTTACTGCAAGGGTGGAGAGTCAAGAAGATCTTTTGCGCCGGTATAAAAACCTCGATATGCAATTAGAGGTAGCAGCGGATGCTTTTTTTGACAAACTTATCAAACTTGCCGTGATGAAACGCGTAGATGGAAACGGCTCAAAAGTCTTGCGTCCCATAGCAATGCAAACCTTTACCGCCATCCAAGTCACGGCAAAAGCGACTCTACAAGCCCTACAACCCATTTGCGCTCGCATGCAAGAAAAAATACACGCTTCCGCCCATTTTGCAGTGGAATACGACATCCAGGCAGATCTTGCCGACATTTTGCAGCACTTAGAGAAACTAGCCTCTGAAAACTTAAGGGATCTGCATCGCATTGCAGAATTAGGGACCAGCGACCGGGAAGCGATCTGGAGTCTCGTCGCCCCCTTTTATACACAACTAGAAACTTTCACAAAAGGGATCTTAAACCTACAAGCTGCGCATGCAAAGCGCCCCATTTATGCAGCGCTTGTTACCCAATCACAGCAAGTCAGCCATCTACTTGCAGACACTGTCAACGAACCCTCCATGACAAAACGGAGGCAACTAACGCAGATGGCCCTCGAAGCGCACAACGAAATGGTTCGGGTCTGTAAAATACCCGACGCCCCGACGCATGCATTGGGACAATCTTTGAAAAATGTGGCTACCACAGCGGATCACTTGGAACAAGAGCAAAGGGCTTTGAGCGCGCTTTACGCCCTATTCCCCTTTCAAGCAGCGGCCGATGAAGAACGAGAGCCTGGGCTATTGGAACAACTCTTAGAGCATCAAGACGGCTTGAGACAACCCGGTTTTCAATCAGAGATGTGCATCGCAGAGATCGGCCATCAACTAGAAGCTCTCCCCCTTGCTGAGCGCACAATCCTCAAAGAGCTCATTGGGAATGGAACGCGCATGAGGTCGAAATGGGCACGCTTAAGCGCGGCTTTGCAACCTATCTATCAAGCGCACAAAAACAAAATAGCAAAACTAGAGCTGGAGCTGCAGACGGAACTTGCTTCTGCAACTAGAGAAACCCACAACTACCAGCACCACTGCACCCAGCAAGGACAGCAAAGTTATGAAGCCTCTCGCACCCAACTGACGCAAGTGGTCACTCAAAGAGTTCATTTAGAACAGTGGACCGCATCCGCCCAGCTTAATCTTCCTTTCTATTTGACATCAGGATTGACAAAACTTGTAACAGCCTCTGGAGGAGCGCTTGCCGGCTGGGGCTTGTTCAATTTAACCCAACCACTGGGCGCCTTAGGTGCTAGTCTCGCATCTGGCCTGGGCACCGCGACGTATCTCGCCACGCGCAACATCGCCGGCCTCGCCTCCAAAAAAACTTCGGCATTCGCTCAAACAGCCCTAGCTGGTGTCGCAGGAGCCACCGTCTCCTATTTCCTTCCTGGAGCATCTCTTCCCTTAAGCAGTATGGCTGCAGGGCTAGCGGGACTGCGCAGCATTCAGGCATTCCACGATGTGGCTAAAGAGAGCCTACACCCAGCAATCAAGGAAATTTTTGACAATGCGCGCCGTCTCTTCACAGACTCTCCTCGCGTGTACCATGCACTGGCGACCCGCACCATGTGCGCAATGACTCATTAAGCCTACCAACGACGGGGGCGATTCAAATCAGAGGCATCGCCCTGCGAGTCTCTCATCGCTTTTTCATTCAACCGATGCGGGCGGCTCACATCGCAACATCTTTTTTCTGTATTTTGCGATTGATCGGAAGAGCGCCCTTGATCTCCGCAAGATGAGATCGCAAAAGCAAAAGCTAAAGCTACAATAGCTAACAATAATTTTTTCATACATCTACCTGCCCATACACAAATAATTCGGCCTCCAAGAGGGTATCTACACCCTCTAACCTTCCTGTACTGACCATATTTATTTTATGCAAACACAAATTCCTTCACCAACAAACACATATTGCGCTAAAATAATTTCAATATACTAAAAATCAATTCATTAAAAAAACAAAGCGAAATGATACAACAGCCCAATCATTCATGGAGATTTTGTCGGCTTAATCTACGGACTGTGCCGGCCACCTGTACACACCTGGCGATATACACAAATGAGTTCAAAAGTTGGATTTTCGGCTGCGCCAAAGCGGCGCAATTTACCTATCGCAAGTGACCCTATATTTTTAATTTTGGTCACTTATGATAGGCGAATGCCGCCAGCTTTCGCGGTGCCAAAAACCAACTTTCGAACTCATTTGTATATAATTCTTCGATTTGAATATTCTGCGTACACGCGCCACTTGGACAGCTGCGCAAATAAGGGCACTGCTTATCAAATTTATGCCCGTAAGGGCATGCTCCTTGAAATGCAATATGCTGTGGACCTTGCGGCTTAAAAATGCTTGCAGATGTAGGACCAAAAATACTAAAGCTTGGAGTAGAAGTGGTGCTGCACAGGTGCAATGCCCCAGAATCTACAGCAATTACTAAATCCATTTCTGCCATCAAGTTTTGCCACATGGGGATCGAAAGATGCTCTAGCACAACACAATTAGATCCCACAATTTTTGCAAGCCTTTGACACTCTTGCAACTCGAAAGCATTGCCCCAAACTAAAAGAAATGTAGCGTGTGTGCGCGTCTGTATTTTGCACAATAATGTGCCAAGCGTAGACACTGGCAACCGTTTATTTTTCCAATAAGATCCAGCACATACCATCATCTTTTTCGAATGAGATAAGGGCGCTATAATCTCTGAGATACGCTCTCTTTCCTGAGGAGAAATCGCAAAACGCACCCCCTCAAACGAAGGGGTCACAGAGGATCTGAAATAACGCTCCACAAGCGCTTGATAATAGTCTCTAATGGGAAGCTTTTTAGACACATTGAATCGAATATTGGTTGCCAAAATATTGGGCCATTCGCGCACGGATTGAAAAGCAAACCCCACTTTTACGGGGCTGCGCGATAAGAGGGTCACAAGCCCTGATTTACAATTTCCCTGCAAATCCAAAACCAAATCATACCGATTTTCCCTAAGCACCCTAAGGCTTTTCCAAATCGCACGGTCCTTTGCCTTTAGATGTAATGCTATCGCTTTGCGAACATAGGGGTGAGCCGCTACGATCGGCGCCCAACTAGCTTCCACTGCCCAATCAATCAACACTTCAGGAAACCGACAGCGCAAATCCTGCACAACGGGCATTGCTTGAATAATGTCCCCCAACGAAGAGGTTTTTACAATTAAAATACTTGCAACTTTTATAGGCGCTTTATATAGCAAGAATTTACGAGCAATTAATTTTTGGAGCAGTTTCATATGTCCACGAACAAACATCCTAAAGAATTGTGGATTTTAGCTCTCACCGAATTATGCGAAAGATTCGCATTTTGGGGGGTCGGCAATTTGCTCGTCCTTTACCTGATAGAATACTATCAATTTCCCGACGAGAAAGCTACCCACATTTATGGTATATTTAGTGGGTGTGCCGCATTTTTACCTCTTTTGGGCGGTTGGATTGCGGATCGATGGAACTATCAATCACCTCTGTTTTTAGGGGCGCTGATCAATGCGATCGGCTGTTTTCTCATCGCCTCAGGAGAGATATCCCTACTTTATGTGTCTCTTTTCATCATCGCTTGCGGATATGGTATTTTTACCCCCAGCATCCTGACCGTTCTAGGCTACACCTACCGAGACAAGCCCCATTTGAGAGAGGCAGGATTTTCCATTTATTATGCTTCGATCAACGTCGGCGTATTTCTCGCCTTACTCTCCTTGGGGACGCTTGCAAAACTTGTCAATTGGCATGTGGCCTTCTTCATAGCAGGAGTGGTCCAAATCGGAGGGTTAATCCCCTTAATTTTCTACCTTGTCAAACATAAAGAGACCTATCGTTCCCTCAAAATGGCGCAAAAAACCTACCATGCTGCAAAAGCGCCTCTCACACCCATTGAAAAAAGTCGGCTCATTGTGATTGGCAGCTTTTGTATCGTTTCCATCTTGTTTTGGATCGCTTATAATCAAGCCTTTTCATCCATGGCCATTTTTGCCCACTCTTTCATGAATCAAACCATTGGATCTTGGACCATTCCAGAAGGGGTGTTTCTCTCTAGCGAAAGCTTCTTTTTAATCCTATTAGCGCCGCTTCTTGCCGCTCTGTATCACTATTTGCAAAAAATGCATAAAGACCCATCTCCTGCCACAAAAACGGCTTTGAGCCTTTTTGCAATTGCTGGATGTTTTTGTGTCATGATGATTGCCTCTTTGGCCATTCCCTCTCAAGCACAAACAGCTCGCGTATCTAGCTTTTATCTCATTGGCGCCTATTTTTTGATGGCTGTTGGGGAGATGCTTTTAGCGCCTATCGGCCTATCCATGGTGAGCAGACTTGCTCCCAAGCGCTATACGGCGCTTGCAATTGGGATTTGGTATGTATGTGTGGGAATTGCGTTTTATAACGGCGGATTATTGGCAGGACTCATGGATAAAACAGGGGGCCTTTTCAACTTCTTTAGCATTTTCGTCTTCATGACTCTCATCCCTGCTATTGGGATGTCGCTCTTTTCGAAAAAGCTCACTCAGATGTCCCATCTCAACGCAGCACCCCACCAAAGCTTCACGGATGTCGATCGGTAAAGGTGCCCTCACATCTAGCGCCTCCCCTTCCCAAGAAAACTGCAGGCGGCTTGCGTGCAGTAGGGGACGAGTCGCAAAATAAGGAGAACGAAATGTTTGGCTGTATTGCCTATCGACTAAGATCGGGTGTCCCATTTCTGCCATATGGACCCGGATTTGATGCGTCCGTCCAGTCACAGGCTCGCATCGCACAAGCGACGCTCTGTCACCAACCGACAAACGCTCCCAGTGGGTGATCGCAAGCGCACCTTTAGGACCCGAGCCCCAAATCGTCTGTCCATGATACGCCCCCCTCTTTCCAAGCAGACTGCGTCGAGTCCCATCTAAATCTCTCACCACACCATCTACTACAGCTAAATAGTGCTTTTTGATCTCATGTTTATCAAAAATGGCGATCATTTTCTCTTTGACAAAGCGATCTTTGGCTACAATCAAAAGGCCTGTGGTATCTTTGTCTAATCTATGAACCAAGCAGTAACTAGGGCCAAAAAGGCGCTGTACTTGCGCATCTAAACAAACCCAGCCGGCCGGCTTATCGACGATGCAAAAAGCCTCATTTTCATACACCATCCGAAGAGAACTTTGATTAGATGTAAAAAGGGTTTTCCAGTTGGGGGACAATTCTACAGCATCCCCTTTTTGGACAAGGCGAGAACCAAATCGCTCAATCCGCCCATTGATACGGCATACATTTGCCTCGAGAAGCCGGCGCAGCGACTTCCCAGAATATTCCCCTAAGCGCCCTTGTAAAAATTGCACGAGCTTTTGAGGACTTGGTACAGACCACTTCACGCAGATCTACCTTCGAGAAACGAGATCAATAGCCGCAGCCCAAACCCAGTGCCCTTGACGGGATAGTAGTGTTTCGGCTTGGAAGGGTAGGCAGGTCCTGCAATATCCAGATGCGCCCAAGGAATATCTCCCACAAACTCGTGTAAAAAGAGGGCTGCCTTAATTGCTCCCGCATCCCGACTTGCAAAACTATTCACAAGATCTGCAATCTCCGACTTCATCGCTTCTTTGTAATCGACGTGAAACGGCATTTTACAAATCGGCTCATCGACCTCTTCCGCTGCATCGGACAACTCTTGTGCGAGTGCATCATCGGGGGAAAAGAGCCCTGCGATCTCATCGCCAAGAGCAACGACGCAAGCGCCCGTTAAGGTCGCCAAATCGATCAAGCATGTGGGCTTTAATGTACGCGCAGCAAAACTGAGAGCATCTGCTAAAATCAAGCGCCCTTCCGCATCGGTATTCGTGATCTCAACAGTTTTACCGGAGTAAGAACGATAGACATCGCCCAGTTTATAGCTGTTAGATCCGATGCAATTTTCCGTGGCGGGCACAACCGCCGTCACGTTGACCTTGAGGCCCAACTCAGCCGCCGTCCGAACCGCGCTCAAGACTGTGGCAGCGCCTGCCATATCGCACTTCATCGACACCATTCCATCCGTCGGCTTGAGACTCAAGCCTCCCGTATCGTAAGTGACTCCCTTACCCACAAGCACGATGTGCTCTTGCGATTGCGCATCCCCCCGATACGTTGCTTGAATGAATGCCGGCTCGTGAACAGATGCCCTGTTTACCGCGAGCAAAAGCCCCATCTTTTCGGCCTCAATGCGTTTTTTATCAAATACGACTACCTGTACTTTCGGATGCAGCTTTCTTGCGATATCTGCAAGTTTGATCGGCACTTTATCATCTGCATTCATATTGACGAGGTCGCGTGCAAAATGAACACCTGCAGCGATCACTTCCATCCTTTGCAAAATTTGAGTTTTGGGTGCATCGATCCAATAGATGCTCTTCAATAAGGGGGGGGTCTTTTCTGAAGCGCCTTTATAGGTAAATGAGTAATTGGCAAGGAGAACGCCCTCCGCCATGCCTCTTAAAAAAGACTCTTTTTGCTTACATTGCGGAAACAAAAGGTGCATTGTATCCACTTGCTTCAAACGAGCCGCGGCAACAAGCCCTGCATAAGCCTTGCGCAAAGCTTCAACGGTGGCCTTTTCTTGTTTACCAAGTCCTAAAAGCAAAATGCGCTCATTTTCTACATAACAAGTTGCAACCTCTCCCAAGGTGCCCTTAAAATCTTTTAAAGCGGGACGAATTGCATCTTTTAAGACACCAAGATCCGCCGCCTCTTTCGGTCCTTCCCAAATGGGCAATACGAGCAGCTGGGTTTTACCCCGTTTTTGCAGGCCTGTGATGAACGAAAAATTCAAAATGGAACCTCATCGTCGAAGGTTTCCCCTTTCCCTTGTGCAAGACCTGTCGCCATGGAGCCGATAGGAGCAAATCCGCTAGGAGCGTGAGACGCATTCGATGGAAGCGATTGAGCGGATGATGGAGCTGCACCCTCTTGTCCTCCCGATTTCCCGCCGAAAGGACTAAACTCTAGGTGCGTAGCTGTGATCTCTAAAGAGATCGCAGGCTTGCCATCTCGATCGTTAAATAATTCGGGTTTATGTATTTCACCGAACACCATCACAGCCGACCCCTTTTTCAAAAAGGAGATCAACTTATCAAACTGCTCTCCCCATACGGTGACGCGCCACCAAATCGTATCATCGTTGTTCTTGCCACGGCGGGTGCGAGTTGCGACTCGTAAAGCGGTCACTTTTTTGCCAGTAGACGTAAAGCGCACTTCAGGATCAGCGCCAAGATGCCCTGCTATATGGATGAAATTCACACGGTCCTCCAGTGAAAAATTCCTTAAGATCCCATTATCGCCCGTTTGGACAAATGGGTCAATGTTCAAAACGCTTCTTTCCTAAAAAATAAAATAATACCCCCGCAACCACCGCTGGAATGCTCAGCCACTGTCCCATCGTCAACGTCGAACCATACGACACAAGACTTTGCTCGGGTTTAATAAACTCAATAAAAAAGCGAAACCCGAATACTAAAACTAAAAAAAGACCTATTAACCTTCCTTCTTTAAATAAAAAAGAAGGTAGATAGCTCAAGCGCCAAAGCAAAGCAAAGACGCCAAGATAAAACAAAGCCTCGTAAAGCTGTACAGGATGGCGAGGGATAGGGATGCTATGATCCGCTGGATGGCCAAAGACAACACCCCAAGGAAGGTTTGTTGCAGTGCCTAAAATTTCTTGGTTGATAAAATTGCCAATCCGAATTAAGCACCCTGCAAACGCAGCTGGAACGCACACAAAGTCGAGGAGCCGGATCCAGCTCAAGTTTGAGACCTCTTTGCGAATCTTGTAACTAAAGATGATAAGGCCCAGTACAATTCCAATGGCCGCTCCATGACTTGCTAGCCCCCCTTCCCAAATTTTTAAAATTTCAAAAGGGTGACGTAGATAATGATTGGGTCTTTCATAAAATAAAAAATGGCCCAGCCTTGCACCGAGTACAGTTGAAACAATCATATAAATCGACAAGCGATCTGCAATTTCGACCGCTTTTTTTTTCTGATCAAAACCTAAAAAACGGGTCAAAATCGCCACAAACAAAGGAAATCCGACAGCAAAGCCCAAAGTAAAAAGCACCCCGTACCAAAGGATGGGCCAATCGAGCACCGGAATCCGAAAGACAACCGGATTTGGATCCCAATAAATGACGCTAAGAGATATCATGAGTCATTTCTAGAATACCAAGATGTTTAAAGTCAAAGTTTTTACAGTGGGGCGCAGCAAGGAGGGTTGCTTGAGCTCTGCAATTCAAGAATACGAAAAACGCCTTACAGGGCACCTCTGTTTGGAATGGCACTTTGCAAAAACCAATGCTCAGCTGCTGCAATGGAGCCTTGTTGAGCCTGCGATTGTTCTAGATCCTCAAGGCACATTGCTTACGAGCGAAGAGTGGGCTGCAAAAATGCCTCAGCTAGGCTTAAGGCTTAGGTTCATCATTGGCGGCGCCGACGGCTTGCCTATAGAAATCAAACAAAAAGCCCGGTTCCTTTGGAGTCTATCGCCACTCACATTCACCCACGAGATGACACGCCTGATCTTGGTGGAACAGCTATATCGAGCGATCGAGATTGGGCGCTCGAGCCGCTATCATAAATAGCACGGATCCATTGATGAGAGCCGAGCCAATGGCCACATCCACAAATCCTCTCACATCGGGAAGAATGGGGAGAAAGCGCAAACTTAAGCCAAGACCTACCATAGATAAAATCAGCAGCAAATAGGGACGACTATAAACGTGTTGGGGACGGATCGGAAGAGAAAGCTGCTCGATTCTTTGCACCACACGCCGCACCGTCTTCGAAAACACAAAACGCCCCTTCACAAACCCCAAAGCCAAACTAACTCCAATGAAAGCAATGGCAGTTTGTCGCGCCGAACCGAAATACCCTGACATACGAGCGCATAAAGACGTTGGATCTAGCACCGCTTGAGCAAACAAAGACAGCCCCTTGGTCAAAAGCATGACTCCAACGCCAAGCCAAAGCAAACCAGAAAAGGCAATCCATCCGCGTTTCGACATATACATAAATGCTATCAAAAATTGTTTAAAATTGTCGACAAAAAATGGGATCCATCCATAGACTTGCCTGAAAAGCTGCATGTGAACCCAGGCCTTAAGGCCTGGGATTGTATTGGTTAGGGAGGGGCTTCGAACCCCTCCCTACCCGTTTTTTGAAAATACCCCGCCCTTAAGGGCGGGGTTTCCCGACGGAGGAGGGGTGAATTTATCACTCGCATTCACTAGAGTCCTATTTGTCATCTTGAGCATTTGCTTCATGACGGCATACCAAATATCTGGCTCTGAGGGCTACACCTTGGCCAATCTCATCTTGGGGCTTTCACTTGGAGTTTTGCTGAGTGCATTGCTCATAGGCTTTGATCTGCTTTTTCGGCGCTTCAATCTCCGGGCGTTCAATACTGCTGTACTTGGTTTGTTTGTCGGCTATTTGATGGGGCAAGCGCTCGTCCTTATCTCAACCGCCATCCTCGATATCAGCGCTGCATCAATCCACATCTCGCCCCAAGTGTTGGAAGTGATCAAAATCTCGCTATTTTTGTTCGGCATCTATCTTGGGACTTTAATCACGATTCGCTCTTCTGACGAACTATCCATTAGCATTCCTTTTGTTCGATTGACCTCCGTGATGCAAAAAAGAAAAGATCTGCTCGCCGACTCTTTTGCCCTTTAGAT
>JAKAFF010000018.1 GCA_021818045.1 bacterium | reverse complement strand
CATTAAATCAGGAAAGGGCGGGCACAGGCACAGGCACGGAATGTGGGTTTCGAAAGATGTCTATTTAGTAACACCCTTTAATTGAGCATTTTACAGAAACCTTCCCGGAGATAGGGGGAATGTGGTAGACTTAAGACTTACCGATCTTTCATGCACTTTTGCCATTTCAGCGTACTTTATGCGAAATTCTTTAACAAAATATCCCGAAGGCAGTGTCCGGGAGCTGTGGGCCGTCTCCCTTCCTTTAATGATTTCCACACTCGCTTCGCTATTCATGATTTTTACCGATCGGGTATTTTTGGCGCACTATTCCATAGATGCGCTGAATGCTTCGGTGAATGCCGGCACTTTAGCCTGGGCTTTGATAGCAGGTGTTGGGATGATCACGGCCATGTCAGAGGTATTTGTAGCACAGTACAATGGGGCTAAACTGCACCACAAACTGGGCACACCCGTTTGGCAGATGATTTGGTTTTCTCTGTTTTCTTTTGTGTTTTTTATTCCTCTTGCCATCTGGGGTGCACCGGCTATTTTTTCTGGGGATCGATATGCGGACCTTGAGGTCCCTTACTTTCGTTTATTGATGTTTTTCGGTCCAAGTTATGCATTGATGACTGCATTTGCAGGCTTTTTCATCGGCACTGGAAAAACCAAGGTGATGATTTGGGTTGCGATCACTGCCAATGTGATCAATATCGCTTTGGATAGAATATTGATTTTTGGCATTCCAGATCTCGTTCCAGAGCTTGGTATTAAAGGCGCTGCGATTGCCACTTGTCTCGGATATTTATTTGAGGCGCTAGTGTTAGGGATGCTGTTTTTGAGAAGAGAAAACCGCACTGTATTTGGTTCGATGCGCTGGCAGTTGGATAGCTCTGAGATGAAAAAATGTTGTAAAGTAGGTTTTCCTCAAGGAATATTTACTTTTTTAGAGTTTTTTGGGTTCGCGGTTTTCTATTGGATGATGACCGATTTAGGAGAAAAACATATCACGATCTCCAGCATTTGCCAAAGCTTTACCATCCTACTCTCTTTTTATTACGATGGACTGAGTAGAGGGGCTGCGGCAGTGGCTGGAAATATGATTGGGGCTCGCAAGTATGATTTAGTACAAAAGGTGGTGCGTTCCGGCTTTTTGCTTCTACTTGCCTTTTCTTTGACGACCGCGTTTGCGCTAGTCATCGATCCCATTGAAACTGTCGGCTTTTTATTTACGGAAAACCTCGATCCAGCGCTTTATCAGTCTTTGAAAATCTGTACGATATTTGTGTTTGTCTATCTGTTATTCGATGGGTTGCGTTGGGTTTTTTCAGGACTGTTGGTGGCAGCCGGAGACACTGTCTTTTTGATGATCATGGGCTCTTTATCTGTATGGCTATTTCTCTTAGCCCCTGTCTATTTTATCGTTGTACAAAACCATTTGCCGGTAGAATACGCCTGGGGCGTGATCGCACTTTACGCCACTCTTTTTTGCATTGTCTATTGGATGCGGTTTCGCCGCGGGGCATGGAAGAAAATCGATCTTATTGATCAGGAACCTCTACATAGCAGTAGAGATATCCTTGCTGAGCCCTCCGCTCCCATTCAGCTTGAGAAAGAAGAGTAACGTGAGAGTCATCTAACTTGTACTTGGCCCCACCGACTTCCCGATACGCGACGTAATGCCCTGAGTCTGGAGTATCCCCGCTATGGACAATAAAACTTGCCAGACGATACCTCTTCATCTGACCATCTACTAATTGGATTGTTACCTCAGCCTGCGCCTCTATTGGTAAATTTCTTTTGCGTATGCGCACAGGCTTAGGAGGGAACCAACTAGGCAATACCTTGCTCAACCAGCTTTGAGAAGGGTACTCTTGTTCAAAACGCTTTGCCTCCATCCATATCACGGGCGGAGCAAACAAGAGCCGGCGCGTCGTCCGAACTGGATAAGGCACATTGCGGGCAACTTCTTGCCCATGCTCATTGATGCGCTCTACACTGGCCTTTGACAACACCTCTTCAGAGTTACAATAAAAGTTCAACAGCGCTTGGATAGATGAGGAGGCAATGTGGGGAGGCACACCCAACTGAAGCGTTGAGTCGAGCTCTTCTCGATCAATAACCCCGTCTGGATATCCAAGTAATGGAGGCAAATTCGTCGTATCATAGCGTTGAGTTGCTTGCATACGCAGTTTATCTCCAGGCGGAAACAGCCCCAAAATAGTTACTAAAATTTCTCCCGCATCGATTTGTGCCATATTGGATTGGCTTACAGACTCATTAAGTCTATGGATCGCTCCTCGCATAGCAGACCCCACCTCTACCCTCGCCCCACGTCCCACTTCTTGAGCGTAGCGGGTCAGCACCTCATTGAATGTCTGTTTTACTCGCTCTAATCTGGCAAAATCATCAGCACAAAATCTGCGCATCGATACAGGTGCATCGCCCATTTGGCAAAATTGTACAAATAGATCTCTCACTAAAGGATGATTTTCTGCTGGTTGTGCAGCCACAAATGCTCTAAATCTGTTGGTATCATCCCGAGATATGTTGTAGCCTTCAATAAATTGCACAAACGCATCAATGGTTTGGTCGTCTTCCAAAAGATGGGTCAGCCACTGAATTGAGCGAGGATCGCTATGCAAAGCTTGTAAGACAGAATTAAACGCACAATTTGCGCCTCTGTTCACAAGTCCTGGAGGGACATCGGGCAATACACCAGGAATGGGGGCCGCTCTCCCTTCGCCTCGAATCAGTGGGAAAAGAGCTTGGCGTTCAGGCGCATCGAGCGCTGGCAACTGTTCATAAAAAAAACTTGCGATTGCAGTGGCTCCAATGGCAATCAGAGGAATGGCCACCGCATGAAAAGAGATGGGCAAAAAGGTTGCTGCCACCCAAATAGAGCTTAAAATAAATAAGATTCTAACTGCTGCTTGAGCGACCATTATTGCCACGTCTTTCACTCGCGGCAATACTTGCTGCCAGATGCCCTGCTCCAGCCCAAGATGCGCCAAAGCGGGAGGTTCAACTGCCATAATCTTAACCCATCATAATGCTCTGAGGGCCGCAATCGGTCAATTCCGGATCACCATAAAATTGGATAGGTCCTGGATAGCGATAGTGGTCCTCGATTTCCCATAATTTTCTAGAACGCGAAAAATATACATAAGGGTTTCTTTTCAAGTCCACTATTGTTTTTTGAATGACCGGTTTTTCGACTCCTGTACGCATCTCGAAATGCATGAGCTGTACAATGGGAACTGCTTTTAATTGCCATTGATCTGCTGGCAAATGCAAATTTTGAATAGCACAAATGACGCCTGTTAACTTTTGCCTGACGGCGGCGGCCGACAAAAGACCCAAAGCATAGCAATAATTGGCATCAAAGTTTGTTGGCAGACAGGCTCTTCCTTCATAGCCTAAAAAATGCTCTTGGAAGTTGAATTTTCCTTGAAATTTGCGGGAATGCAGCTCTTTTACAACGAGATCTATCACCAATTTTTCTGTTTGGATTTGGGAAAGAAGTACGTTGCCATGAGGATCTTTTTCTACTTTTAAATTTTTGGATAATTCAGGCACAAATTCAATGAGCCCTTCGGGAATTAATACAACCCCATAATCTTTACCCGCATCATGCCTATGGCAAATCAAATCGGCAATTTCAGCTACAATCACTTCCAAAGAGCGCCTTTCTTCTCCGATGAGGGCCAAATTGGGGCACGTCGCAAGCGCGCACTCCAAAACAATGTGAGAGGCAGATCTGCCCATGAGCTTAATGATGTGATAATATTTTTTCGCAGATAAAGCGTCCCTTGCAATATTCCCGATGATTTCGGAATAAGTCTTGCATGCACTATCAAAACCAAATGACATTTCGATGTCCGCACTGCGCAAATCCCCGTCAATCGTTTTCGGCACGCCAACAACGCGTGTGTTGCAGCCATGCGCCAAAAAATATTCTGCGAGAATGGCCGCATTGGTATTCGAATCGTCGCCTCCAATAATGATCAGTCCATCGAGATTGTGCGCCAATGCAGTTTTAAGGGCTGAGTCAAGTTGCGTCTGCGTTTCAATTTTCGTGCGGCCAGATCCCAGTAAATCAAATCCCCCTTGATTGCGAAAAGAGTCAATCTCTTTCACTGCCATCCAACGATTTTCCACAAGGCCGCTTGGACCGTTGAGAAAACCAATCACATCAAGACCTGCATCAAAAAGCCCTGCAATGACATTGTGCCCTCCGGCTGCTTGGCCGCCAGAAAAAAGGGCCCCTACCTTCAGCTTCTCCCCTCCACTTTTACCAGCTACCAGCTGATAAGAGGGTAGATCGAACGTCTTTGGAAACAGTTTGCGCAGCGCCTCTGGAGGTTTTCTTGCACCCGTTATTTCTTTAAAATGCACGTTTCTTAAATCGCGCAATAGTGCGGGGATGCGAGGCTGATACTGTTGCCGCGCTTTTTGCAGCGGACTGATCTTTTGCAAAGGCATAAAATATTGTATATACCGCAAGAGATGCTATATACACAAATGAATTCACAAGTTGGTTTTTCAGCAACGCGAAAGCTGGCGGAATTTGCCTATCGTAAGTGACCCAATATGTATAGGCAAGAAAAAATCTTTGCTGATATACTGGGTCGCAAATTAATGTGATGGGGTTCATGACCATTCGATATATTTTCGTGACGGGGGGCGTTGTCTCCTCTTTGGGAAAGGGGCTCACTGCGGCTGCCATTGGACATCTTTTAGAAAATCGGGGCGTCAAAATCGCCTTTCTCAAGTTAGATCCTTACCTCAACGTCGACCCAGGCACCATGAACCCTTTTCAACACGGAGAGGTGTATGTGACCGATGATGGGGCAGAAACAGACCTCGATTTGGGACACTACTATCGTTATACCCACTCCCCTCTATCTCGCGCTTCCAATGCGACCTCTGGCCAAATTTACGATACTGTGATCAAAAAAGAGCGCAAAGGAGACTATCTAGGCAAGACTGTACAAGTCATCCCCCATGTTACTGATGAAATTAAACAACGCATTTTGGCCTGTGCACACCAAGATCCTGCAACACAGGTGGTTATAGTAGAAATTGGCGGCACGATTGGCGACATCGAATCGCTCCCTTTTCTAGAAGCCATCCGGCAATTTCGCCATGAAAGGCCTAAAGAGTGTCTCAACATTCACCTCACCTATGTTCCTTATCTCAAAGCCGCAGGCGAAGTGAAGACCAAACCCACTCAACACTCCGTGCAAGCTTTGCGAGCAATCGGCATCATCCCCGATATGATCCTGTGCCGCTGCGAAGAGCCTTTAAGCCAAGAAATCAAAGCGAAAATTTCCCTTTTTTGCAACGTGCGCGAAGAGGCCGTGATCGATGAAAAAGATGTAGCACACAGCATCTATGAGGTTCCTTTAGAATTACATCGGCAAGGGCTCGATACGATGATTGGCAAAATGCTCGATCTGCAATTGCGTAGTGCCAATCTTTCCTCTTGGGAAAAAATGTTGCACACAATTTTGCACCCCAAGGGCCAAGTCATCATCGGCATTGTGGGCAAATACATCGATCACCAAGATGCCTATAAATCGGTTTTTGAAGCATTGCACCATGCAGCCATCCATGCAGGCGTCGAGCTTGAAATTCGCAAGTTCGAATCGGATCGCGTTTTAGAAAATGGCTCTGTAGAACAGACCATTTGCGGATGTGATGGGTATTTAGTGCCAGGAGGGTTTGGAGAAAGGGGCTGGGAGGGCAAGATCCAAACTGCCCGCTATTGCCGGCAAAACCTAATTCCCTATTTCGGTCTTTGTCTGGGTATGCAAATCATGATTGTTGAGTTTGCACGCCATGTGCTGGGTTTGAAAAATGCCCATTCTACTGAAGTGGACCCAAATACCCAAGATCCCGTCATCTCCATGCTATCGGAGCAAAAACAGATCCAAAACCTCGGCGGCAGCATGCGTCTTGGCGCTTATCCCTGCGAATTGAAACAAGGCTCTTTGGCCTATAAAGCTTATGGGCGCTCTCTCATCTCAGAAAGGCATCGCCATCGCTATGAATTTAACAATCAATACAAAAGCGCCTTTGAAGAGAAAGGGATGGTTTTTTCCGGCAAATTAGAGCATGGCGAACTTTGTGAAATTGCAGAAATCCCCACACATCCTTGGATGCTTGGCGTCCAGTTCCATCCTGAATTCAAATCCAAACCCCTTGAGCCGCACCCTTTGTTTCGAGAATTTATCCAAGCAGCCATTTTGGCAAGGGCTCAAAATTTGGTATGAGAGTTGCAGCCATTGACTTCGGACTTAAGCGCATCGGACTTGCTATCTCGGACAGTTTGCGTAAAATCGCATTGCCGCTCAAAGTAGTTGCAGGGGGCAAAAAGGCGATCCAAAACATTCGCGAAGCTTTACCCTTAAAAGAGATCGATCTGATTCTCGTAGGACTACCTTTAGAAATGAGCGGAAAAAAAGGGGCGATGGCGTCTCTTGCAGAAGCATTTGCCAAAGAGGTGGAAGAGGCTTTGCAAATTCGCGTCCAGCTCATCGACGAGCGATTATCTAGCAAAGGAGCCGAAGTTCGTTTAAAAGAGATTTCTTTGAATCGAAAAGAAAGAAGTGAGAAGATCGATATGGTAGCGGCAACGCTTTTGCTGCAAACCTACTTGGATTATCATTGAAAGGAACCGAGCTTATGCGAGCCGATTTACATCCTCTAGAAGAGGCAGGGCGCTCTTCGAGAACGATCGACCCTTGCGTCCTTGTCATATTTGGTGCAACAGGAGATCTCACAAGCCGCAAACTGGCGCCTGCTATCTATAACTTAGGGCGCGAAGGGCTCCTTCCTTCCAATTTTGCTTGCGTCGGATTTGCAAGAAGGGAAAAAACGGATGAAACCTTTCGAGAAGAGCTCAAAACCGACATCAGCAACTTTTCTCGCACCAAACCTCTGGATGAACCTTTTTGGAACAATTTTCAAAATCAACTCTTTTACCACCAATCCGAGTTTGACGATGATGCGGGTTATATAAAACTTGCCACCCTCCTCAAGCAACTCGACAGCCGCCATGGAACCCGAGGAAATCGGGTCTTTTATCTCTCCATCCAACCTAAATATTTTGCCCCCGTCATCGAAAAGCTCTCTAAGCACGGCCTCATCTATGATCCCCATAAAAATGGGGGCCCCTGGTCGCGCGTCATCATAGAAAAGCCATTCGGCAGAGATTTTGACTCGGCTGCTGCCTTGCAAAAAGAGATCTCCAAATATCTCGACGAGTCGCAAATCTATCGCATCGACCACTATCTCGGGAAAGAGACGGTGCAAAATCTGCTCGTCTTTCGCTTTGCCAACTCCATTTTCGAATCGATCTGGAACTATAAACACATCGATCAAGTGCAAATCACTGTGGCAGAAGAAATTGGCATTGGGACTCGCGGCAATTTTTACGAAGAAGAGGGGATGCTGCGCGATATGGTGCAAAATCACGTGATGCAGCTAGTATCTCTCGTTGCGATGGAACCCCCTGTCTCTTTAAGCGCTTCAGCCATTCGCGATGAAAAAGTCAAAGTGCTGCAGTCGATCCGCCCTTTTCTACCTCATGATTTTGAAACGCACGCAATCCGCGGCCAGTATGGTCCAGGTTTCATCAATGGCCAGCCCGTGATCGGTTACCGGCAAGAACAAAATGTTCATGCCGACTCGCATATTGAAACATATGTCGCTTTGCGCCTGTTCGTCGACAATTGGCGCTGGGCAGGCGTCCCCTTTTATATTCGCGCAGGAAAACGGCTCCCTAAACGGGGCACGGAGATCGCCATCATCTTCAAAGATGCGCCAGGCGTCTTGTTTCAACAACACGGCCATAAACACGACCCCAATGTCTTGGCAATGCGCATCCAACCAGACGAAGGGATTGCCCTCAAGATCAACTGCAAGGTGCCAGGTCCCAGCAGCCCGATTCAACCCGTCAAGATGGATTTTCGCTACGGCTCTTATTTTGGTCAAAGCCCGCCAGAGGCCTATGAAAGGCTCATTTGGGATTGCATCCTCGGCGACAGCACCCTTTTTGCCCGTTGCGATGAAGTAGAGCAATCTTGGCAAATCCTCACCCCCATCCTCGAATATTGGGCAAAGCACCCAAATGAAACCTTCCCCAATTACCCCTCTGGCAGCTGGGGTCCAGAAATCGCAGATACTATGATCCAAACAGATAATCGCTCGTGGCGGATCCTATGACAAGCCAGCACATCGTCGATCCTGACCAAGTAGAAGCAGCTCTCATCCGTATCTGGGAGGGGCTCGCGAAAGAAAAAATGAGGGCGTGCCTATTTAACCTCATCGTCTTTAACAACATCTCAACGCGTACCGACTACATCCGGCGCACTGTCCAAAAAGTTTCTGAAAAATATCCCTGTAGAGTTCTTTTCATTACCTATGATCCCGGGGCCCATACTCCTTATCTCAAAACCGCCGTCTCCGTTGTCGGAGATGGCAATATTGCCTGCGATTATATCGACATCGGTGTATCGGGAGCTGAGTTAGAAAAAGTCCCCTTTATCCTCCTTCCCCACCTGATCCCCGATCTTCCCGTCTCTTTGCTATGGACTGAAGATCCAAATACGCCGCACCCCCTCTTCGATCCCCTTGCAAAATATGCAAGCCGCGTGATTTTCGATTCTGAATCAGCCGATAGCCTCTTCGCATTTGCAAAGAAAGTGGTCTCTTTGCAACAGACGCGAAACGTAGATATAGCGGATCTCAACTGGGCGAGAATCGAGGGGTGGAGAGACCTCATCGCCTCTTTATTCCATGCAAACAACTCGCAAATCCAAAAGCTAAAAATTACCTATAACGCCCACCCCACACAGTTTTTTTGCCACTTAAAAGTGCAATCGCTTTATCTCCTCTTTTGGCTCTCCAGTAGACTTAAGTGGAAACTGCAAAAAACCGACTCTCAACTCCAGTTTTCTTTTGAACAACAAAGCGCGGAAATCGCCCCTGCGGTTTGGGAAAAGTTAGGGCCAGGGACCATTACCGCAGTGGAGCTTTGGACACAAGATGGCCGCCATTACCACTGCGAGCGCATCCCTACCCAATACCATACAGTAACCATTCGCATTGCAAGTCCAGAGCTGTGCGAGCTCCCCTCGCAATTTTTTCTCGGCAGGACCGCGACCGGACAATCGCTTGTCAAAGAGATCATCACTAAAGGCACAAGCCTCCACTATCTAGAGATGCTCCAAACCCTCATCACGCTCGACAAGGACCTGCTATGTTAAAAGACACTGTGGAATCATGGGACGATCGAAGAGATCTATTCATTGCCAGTGACAGCACAAAAGCCATTGAGTTTGCCACCGAACACTGGATTCACTGCGCACAAAGAGCCATCCAACAGAGAAACCGCTTTGTCGTCGCACTGTCTGGCGGATCAACTCCTAAGCTAATTTATAAAACACTGACCAAAAGCCCGTTGGATTGGACCAAAATTTGGCTGTTTTGGAGCGATGAGAGGGCAGTCCCCATCAACCATCCAGATAGCAACTATAAGATGGCCATGGATAGCGGCTTTGCAAACGTACCCATACCTCAAGGGCAAATCTTTCGCATGCAAGCAGAAAACCAAATCGATGCACATGCCCAAGATTACGAAGAGAAAATCCGGCGCTACCTAGATGCGCATCTCTTTGACCTTGTGATGCTAGGTGTGGGCGAAGACGGCCATACAGCTTCCCTCTTCCCGAACTCTTACGCCCTCAACATCACAGATCGATATGTAGCCTCCAACTTTTTAGCTGACAAAAAGGGCTCTCGAATGACTCTCACTTTCCCTTGCATAAACCAAAGCCGCATGGCCGTGATCTACGCTCTAGGGGCATCTAAACAGTTCATTATTCCCAAAGTGCTAGAGGCTGCAATCGACTCCCCTTTTCCTGCAAGCTACGTCGGCACTTGCGAACACAAAGCATTGTGGATTCTCGACGCCCCTGCAGCCGCTTTTATACACGAATGAGTTCAAAAGTTGGATTTTCGCCAGCTTTCGCGTTGCCCAAAACCAACTTTTAAACTCATTTGTGTATATCAATCAGGGGAATTAATAATTCGCGAAAACCACCTTCTCACCCAAATCATAAAACCATAAAAATATTTAAAAATAACTGGAATAATTAATAAAGTTGTCACAGTAGCAGTAACCAATCCACCAATGACCGCAATCGCAAGACTCGATTCAACATCGACATAAATGTCCCAAGGGATAGTGACCAGGATTGCAGTAAAAAAAATCGCTAAAGCAGTCATGAGAATAGGACGAAAACGGGTCTGAGCTCCACTGAGTATTGCATCCCATATCTCTTGCTTTTCGACGCGATGCATGATGTTATCTAATAAAATAATGCCACCCTTACAAGCAATGCCTATCGCTAAAATAATCCCAACAAAAGAATAGCTATTAATTGACGTATGGACAAGTTTTAATGCGATGAGAGATCCAGATAAAGAAATTGGAATCGAACACATTATAATTAACGGCAAAATTAAAGATGTATATAGAACTGCGAGCATTCCATAAACAAACAGCAAAGTCAAAAGCAAAATAACCAATCGGCTCGAGCTTTGCTCCCTCTGCAGCTTAGATGTTTCTGCCCATTCAATCACAACTCCTTCTGGAGGGGGCATATTGGTGCTCAAAGCATCACTCATCCAGCGCAAAGGATTTGGAAATATCCCTGTTTGATGATCATTGTCTGCAACAAGCTCTAAACAATCGAATCCATCCATTCTATTTGCTCGCGGAATTTGTTCTTGGCGGACCTGTGAAACGATATTTTTCAAAGGGACAAGCATGCCGTTGATATTGGGCGTGACGGTGGAATTTAGCCATTGATTTGGTTGTTGCCAGTCAAAGGAAGTGACTACTTCCATTTTTGATTTCCAAGCATCCGTTTTAAGAGGTGGATGAAAAGAGGAAACGTTTGCTCGATTCAAAAGAATACCCATTTCTTGCGATAGCGAAGAGGAGAGCAACCCTCTTGACTCCATCATTCGAGGCTCAAATGTAAACGCAGTCTCTTTTTGTGTATAATTTATCGAATTTTCTAAGTTGCTAATCTTCGGACAACTTTTCAGTCGATCGAATAACTCTTGTCCATACTGATCTAGTTTAGCACGATTATTACATAATATTCTAACCCCAAAATCATATAAATAGTTGGCCTGTCTAATAGCAGGAGCATTCACATAAAACTGTTCAATTTTGCGACTATTTAATAGCAAATCACATGCGTTGTGAATCTGTGTTTGTATCTGCGACGGAACACATGCTGTATCATCTAGAACGCAATAAACGTCAGTAACGCCATTGGGCAGTACTGCAATTGCTACTTGCTGCATTCCTGGCATCGCTTTTAAAGTATCGCGATAAAATGTGAGCGCCAATTGATTGGTCTCATCAACAGTAGTTCCTTTCGCAGCATCTAAGCGCAGTTCTAGCATGTCTAACGCAACAAAAGGGGTCAATTCTGAAGACAAATGCGATCCTGTCCACCCCCCTGTAACAGCTAAAGCAATACCTCCTAAAGCCACTATAATCGGATGTTTTAGCAAGGCTTGCACACATCTTGTATATAGCCTGCGCACAACCCATTCGGGCTTTTCTTGCGTGTCTTTCTGTACGCGAGGTCGAATTAAATAAGCGCAAAGCAAAGGACCCAATGTCAAAGCTTCCAACAAACTAAAAATCATGATCGAAAAAATTGTGAACCCAAAACAAAAATTGTGGTCCTCAGATCTCCCCCCGTTCTTAATAAGCAGCGGCATACAAACAGCTAATATAATCATTGTATTTGCAACTACGGGAGCTATTAATTCTTTCATTGCAATTCGCGTAGCTACAAATGGGGAATTACCCTCTTCGACCAGCCGGAAAATATTTTCTCGAATTACAATCATGTCATCAATAACCAAACCAATAGAAATAATAGTAACGACAAACACCACTGTATTCAGAGACTGACCTGTAATATACAGTGCAATTGTCGCTCCAGACAAAGCCGCAGGGATCGCAATCAAGGATACAAGAATCGAACGCAAATCTCTAAAAAACACCCAAAGCAAAATCATCGAAACAAAAATTGCAGAAAAAAAATTCCGAATAAAATTGTAATAATAATTTTGCAATTTTTTCGCATCATTTTTTACCGCATAAAATTGCGCTGTAGATGAGAACTCTTGCAACGCCAACTGAATCTGTGCTGCAACCTGTAAAGCGCGAGAAGACAACCGAGGAAATACGTTCAATAACAAGGCGGGCGCGCCATTATAATAGGCGTAAGAGTTTGGGGTGGTCAGCTCTTCGCGAACGGTCGCGATATCGCCAAGAGTCACTACTTGGTCATTGGAATAAAAATGCACAACAATCGATTCGATGTCTTGCAATGTAGTAAGCTCTCCATTAAACAGATAAGAAACGTGGTTGTTTAGATACTGCGCTTTGCCTGATTTGTTGAGCTGACGAACCACCTCTGAGGCTGAAATTTCCCTCTCTTTCATCTTCTCAAGATCTAGATAAATTTTTACCTGTCTTTGCTTTTCTCCAGTGATTGTTATGTGCGAGACCCCATCAACCCTTTCTAAAGAGGGCTTTACATATGTTTGAATAAAATCATAAAATTCGGGAGGAGGGAGATCTGATGTCACGGCAAGCGAGATCAAGGGGGCGCTATTTTCTCGCACGAAAGAGACTGCAGGCTCAGATATCCCTTCCTTTGGAAACTTGTTTTTCGCCCTCGTTAACGCAACTAACACCTCACCTGGCGCTATGTTCTCTAACACCCCTTTTGTAAATTCGACCCTAACCAGACTGTAGCCGTTATATGTTGTTGAATAGTAGTGTTCT
>JAKAFF010000017.1 GCA_021818045.1 bacterium | reverse complement strand
GTTCCTGAGCAAAAGAACTTTACAACCCGAAAGCCTTCTTCGTTCACACGGCGTCGCTTCGTCAGGCTTGCGCCCATTGCGAAAGATTCTCGACTGCAGCCTCCCGTAGGAGTCTGGGCAGTGTCTCAGTCCCAGTGTTGGCGGTCAATCTCTCAATCCGCCTAGACGTCTTTGCCTTGGTGAGCCTTTACCTCACCAACTAGCTGATATCCCATGGACTCTTCTCTAACCGCAAGGTCTTTCGATCCCCCGCGTTGATAAGCACAAGATGCCTTGTGCCACCTCATTCGGTATTAGCGGCCGTTTCCAGCCGTTATCCCCAAGTCAGAGGTAGATTATCCATGTATTACTAACCCTTGCGCCACTATATAGAGTTGCCCCTATACCGTACGACTTGCATGCCTCATCCACGCCGTCAGCATTCGATCTGAACCAAGATCAAATTCTCATTAAATAAATTACTCTTGACGTATGATGCTTATTCAGCACCACACAAGCTTGTATATACAATTCACTCTTCTCTTCTTCTACTGTCAAAACATCTTGAATCCCAAGAGATTCCTGAACAGTCTTGCTGTTCTCTTTCTTCTCAGTTTTTCTGAAAAGAACAAGATATAACATACAAAAGGTGAGGAATTTTCTGCAAATGAATTTCAAAAAATCTAATTTTCCTCTATGGAAAGCGAGGAAATAAATGCCATGTGTTGGGGGCTGAAAGGCTCTTTGCAAACCGTTTTGAGCAGATAACAGTGATGTTCCGTACGAACAATCTGTTCAGACACCCATTTTCCGTCGATGGCATGCGAAACCCCTTCCCCTGCAAGCGCCCAGTCTGCAGGATACACGCCCAACTCAAAACTTTCTCCGTTTTGCGTAGAATACAGCCGAAACGAACCATCTTCCTCATATTGATAGGTAGGATCGCCCGGCAAACGAACCTGCAGCCGCTCGCTCCCCACATCTTTGGCAAATAACACCCAAATAGAAGGGTCGTTTTCGAACTGCTCAGGAACAGGGAGGCGCTTTTCTACAGAAAACCACCCATCATCCGGACGCACATCCGCATTACCTAAAGAAAAAAACGAAGCTAATAAATATATTACAAATTTCACAACAACCTAAATAAACACGCCATTAACACGCAATTATACACAAAAAACAAATAAACATAAATACAACTCGAATTAAAAATATTTTTACACAAAAAAACAGAAGATATGCTATAGAAGACCTCTTCAAAGAGGATGTGTTCATATGTGCTTTTCAATATTTTACGCTCAAGTATTGGGTATCTGGCTGTTTATCATCGCTTTGGCGGCATTGACGCAACAAACCAGATTCAAAAAAATGCTTGCCAATTCTTTGGAAGAGCCTTTCTTGGCATGGGCCGGCATTCTGCTATTCGGAATAGGGCTTATCATTGTGATTAGCCATAACATTTGGGTTCATGCTTGGCCTTTAGTTGTGACATTAGTGGGATGGGTTTTTGTGATAGCTGGCGCCATGAGGCTCGTATGGCCCAAAACATTTTTGCAAATAGCTGCCACTTTCAACGCCCGCGTGGGCTTTGCCGTTTTGAGTTGGGCGTGGCTAATTATCGGCGCATATCTAATTTGGATGGGTTTTTTGTGATAAAATCGATTTGGACGACCCCCATCACTCCAGGCGAGATTAACCAACGCTGCCAGGGCACTCTGTGCGATCATTTAGGCATCGAGTTTATCGAGATCGGAAAAGATCACATGGTAGCCAAAATGCCTGTCGATCGAAGGACAACACAGCCGATGGGCATTTTGCATGGCGGAGGGACTGCTGCGCTTGCAGAAACGGTCGCAAGCGCTGCCGCCAATTATACCACCGCACCAGGAACGGTGTGCGTAGGACTGGAGCTCAACATCAATCATATCCGATCGGTGAAATCCGGATGGGTCACAGCCACTACAAAGCCGCTGCATTTAGGAAAATCTACTCAGGTGTGGGAAATTAAAATCGTAAATGAAAATGGGCAGCTGGTATCAGCTGCCCGGTTGACTATCGCGGTGCTTAATAACGGTTGAATCCGCCGCGCTCGCCACGGTGTTCGCGCTCTCTGCGCTCGCCACCCCAGCCGCCTTCTCGTCTTGGACGGAATTCGCCGCCACCAGAACGTGGAGGTCTGTCGCCCATAGGACGATCTCTTTGTTCTGTACGAGCCCAGTCAATCACTAAAGCTTTGCCTTGGAATGGCTGACCATTCAAAGCGTCTTTCGCTTTACCAGCATCTTCTGTAGTCGCCATACGAACGAATGCAAATCCGCGAGATCTGCCTGAAAAACGGTCCATGACAATTTTCACTTCTTGCACTTCGCCGTAGTTTCCGAACAACTCTCGAACTTGATCTTCTGATGCATCAAAGTTCAAATTACCGACGTACAGTTTCTGATTTTGTTGATTCATTACATTACTCCAAAAAAATAAAAAAGACCCCAATTCTCCCCAGTTCGCTGGGGGTATTTTCGTGCTACGGCCAAATTTTCTGGAAAAAGACTTCTGGAAAAGAGAGACCAAGACAAGATTCAGGGCTATTGTTCTAATTCGCTGAAGGAACTCGGCTCTTGCCTCCTACCCTTCAGATGCCCCCCATTCTACTACGACTGCTCAATCAAGTCAAAAAGGATTTTTCCACCTTCGACCAGCAAACACCGCAAACAAATCCTAAACCACTAACGATAAATAACATAAAAGATTTTGTTGCAGATTTCCTGGAAATATTTTAAGCTTTTTCGCCAGTAGGCTGTATGTATTACGCGAAGTGCAATGTTGGTTACGTAGTTAAAATCGAAGTTGGGGAAGAGATTCAAGACGCTTTACGCCAATTTGCGGAAGCCACGTCTTTGAAGGGAGCCTCTTACCAAGGCATTGGGGTACTAAACCGCGTCGAACTTGCGTTTTTTTGCACCGACCTAAAACTGTACGATCGCAAATTTTTTGACGATGAATACGAGATCTCTTTATTGGGCAATTTGAGCAAGACAGATGGGGCATACGCACCCCATACTCACATCACTTTAAGCGACCGCAATTTTCAGACCTATTCTGGCCATTTAGTGCGCGGCATTGTCTCTGTGACGGTAGAAATCGTTGTTACACAACTAGATCTTGCGCTCACCCGCGAAGACGACCCCATTTTACAATATAAAAGTCTTGTCATTCCCCGCCCAAGCCAACTAAAAGTCCACGGATAATTCCGAACTTTGTATGATCAGTTCATGGACAAGTGGGATGATTTAGCCTCTCGCATGGGCAAGCTCATGATCCGCGAGGAAGATTTAATTGAAAAGTATATCCTGGGCTCAGGTCGAGGCGGTCAAAAAATCAACAAAACCTCTTCTTGCGTTTACTTAAAGCACCTTCCTACAGGCATTGAGATCAAGTGCCAAAAAACAAGATCCCAAACGCTCAATCGGTTATATGCTCGAAGGGAGCTTTGCGATCGGTTGGAGGAGCGTATTTTCAAAGAAAAAAGCGCGCGTCAAATGGAAGTTGAAAAGATTCGACGCCAAAAGCGCAAACGCTCTAAAAGGGCCAAAGAAAAGATGCTGGTGAGTAAAAAATTTACATCCACCAAAAAACAGCTTCGCAAACCCCCTTCCGAATAACCGTCCCATCGAGTATACTGTCTCGAAAACTACTGTGAGATATGCAATATACCCTCCCCTCCCCGATGACGGTTCTAGAAGCTTTGCGAACTATTTATCCAGATAGCTCTAGAAGAACTTTGCAAACCTGGCTCAAGAACGGCCGTTTTTTTGTCGATGGCAGAGCTTTGCAAAAAGAGGGAGATCTTTTAGACCTTGGGCAAACGATTCACGCAAAAGAGACCTTCAGAGCGCCCAAAGTACCTGGACTCAAAATACTATATGAAGACCGGTGGATCATTGTCATCGACAAACCAACGGGCTTATTGAGCGTCCCTCTTGATGATACATTCGCCAAACGCAACGCACTAAATTTATTGCGGCAATATTATGGCTCCGATCAGATTTTTGCAGTGCATCGGATCGATCGAGAAACCTCTGGCATACTCCTATTTGCACGAGGCAAAGAGTCCGAACAGCATTTTGATGCCCTCTTTGAAAGACATGATATTTTGCGCGAGTATCTCACCATCGTCGAAGGGCGCGTAGAGCAGCAAACAGGGACTTGGCAATCGAACCTATTGGAATTACCCTCTTTGCAAGTCATCGACTCTCCGGATGGAAAAGAGGCCATCACCCATTTTTCGGTGATCCGCAAATCGGCCAAATACAGCTATCTCAGGTTGAGACTCGAAACGGGTCGCAAACACCAAATCCGCGTCCACTGCCAAATGGCCGGCCACCCCGTCTTGGGAGACTTCCGCTATGGAGCTAAAGAAGATCCTCTAAAACGACTTTGCCTACATGCAGCGACACTTGGATTCAAGCACCCCTTCACCCACAAATCCATTCAATTTTCCTCACCTGTCCCCCCTATTTTTAAACGCCTCGGCGCCTTTTGATTGTCAAGATTTCCCCCATTCGCTCATAATCTAAAAGAAAAAGGACATTGCGTTTCCGTGAGCTTTCCAGAATTCATCAACCATTTTATCGCGCTCTTTTTTGTAGCAAATCCCCTTTCAGCGCTTCCTGCTGTATTAAGAATCACTCGCAACCAAAACCTTGCACAAAAAAGGCATACGGGGCTTGTGTGCGCGTTTGCCGTGGGAATTATTTTGCTGATTTCGGCTTGGATTGGCACTCCTCTTTTGATGTTGCTCGGGATTGGTTTACCTGCTTTTCAGGTGGCAGGAGGAATTATCATTTTTATGATGGCACTCTCCATGCTGCATGCGGAAGAAAACCCTATGCAACAAACCCAAGACGAGCAAAAAGACCGACAAAGCAGTATGAACGCCATTGTCCCTCTCGCCATTCCCATCATTGCGGGCCCGGGAGCAATCACAACCGTCATCGTGACGGTCAATCAGTTTTCTGGGATCCTCAATTTGCTGGTCATCAGTGCGGCCTGCGTGCTCGTGGCTATTGCTATGGGGACACTGCTCTACTTTGCTGTGAACCTCGAGCGACTTTTCGGCAAAGCGGGAATCAACATCATTAATCGCCTCGGCGGACTCATCTTGGCAGCCATCGCCGTTCAAGTATTAGCAGCCGGCCTCATTGGCCTATTCCCCATCTTAAAAGTTTCTGCGGAACAGCTATTCGGCCGGTAGGCAGTTTATAATTTAGTAGATCACCACTGAAGCACTCTTGGGTTGCCCGGTGATTTTGTCTACTGGGGGCTGAAACTCGAGTTGAAATCGAACAGGCCCTATCAGTCCAGATTCCGCCGGCAAATAATGGACATTCACTTGCAGCGTGTAATGGGGCGTTGTCAAAAGATACCCCTCGTCGTTTCTCACAATCGCTTGAATCATTTCAGGACTTCCCAACATTTCATAGAGATGCTCGTCAGCTAAAAGAGCTTTTAATTCTCTCATGTTTTGAGCCAATGGAGGTAATGCAGTAAATCCAGAGGTAGCTAACAGAATAAAAATCCATTTTTTCATAACAATCCTTTTAAGAAAGTATCCATAACGATTATGCAAAATGTTTCTCTTCTTGCATATTCAAATGATTTCTTATAAATTGACGAGAAATGAGGTAAACATGAAAAGGCTGTTGCTCCCTGCCCTGCTTCTTACAGCGTCGCTTTGCGCAAATTCCGTCAAATCGTCCCCTAAACAACCTGTTAAACAGCCTGTGGAGGATCCCACGGATGGCGGGCTCGATTTGTTTCGAAAAAATGTGCAAGTCTATTCGGGACACGCCGAGTTGCTCTACTGGACTGCATCGGAAGGGGCTTTGGACTATGCACTAAGGATGCGAGAAAACGCGTGGGGCCCAAGTAATTCGTACGCACAGGGAGACTTTAAAGTCGCCTCATTTGATCTCGATCCAGGTTTTCGCCTAGCAGTGTCCTATTTTCGAGCCCCTCATTACTGGGAAATCAAGTGGCAATATACGCGCATGACTTTGCGAGGACAGTCCAAAACAAACAAGCCTAGTGCAGATCAAAACTATCTCACTGGCACTTGGCCGCAAATCATGAGCGCCCCGCTAGCTGAAGCAAAAAGCCACATTCACCTAAATTACAATGTATTTGACTATAGCGTAGATCGGGTCTTCCTCCCGAATCCACATCTCAGGATTAGATTCATTGGAGGCGCAATCGGCGCGTGGATGAATCAAGATTGGAAAATCCATTACATGGATGCCGCCCTCGATTCTACAACAATTCGCAACCGCTGGGACTACGGAGGCGCTGGGCTGAAATTGGCTACACTAGTCGATTGGTACTGGACCCGAGAACTCTATATGACAGCAGGAGGAGCCTTTGGCGCTTTAGTGGGAAAATACACCAATAAATCGCTACAAACAACCACTGTCATTCCTGCGGCGGGAGACAATTCGTCTGTTCCTTTACGCAATACATACTATGCAGATGCGCGTCCCGCATTCACTGCACAACTTTCATTTGGTCCTTCATGGCAAAGAAATTTGCCCAAAAACCGCATTGAGCTATTTGCAGGATTTGAATTGAATGTGTGGATGAACTTGCAAGAGGTGTATCGATCCACGTCGGGAACCGCTTCCCAAGACAAGCAGACATGGATCAATAGCTCTCTTTTAGCGCTTTACGGCCTCACCACTCGCCTCACAGTGGATTTTTAATGAGACACTTTACGGGGTGTTGCTGAAAATGTGCCATATGGGTGCACGAGGAGCACCTCGGATACCTTATTTGTGGGATCCATCACAAAGCGTACGGTAGATCCCAGCATTCCTTTGACCTGGAACTCATTGTCTGTAATAGGCACGAGAGCATAGTTAGGCTGTCCAGGTATAATCGCCATTAATGCGTGATCGCGGATAACTATCTCGATCACGTACCCATAAAATGTGTAAGCCCCTGTAAATTGCTTGAGATAACTCATTGTGGCGTGCCTCTCTTCTGGCCTGCGGGTGAATACGATGTCGTCAGCAGTGGGTTCAAAGGGAACGCTGACTGTGCTAATTTCCCCATCAGAACCGTTCGAGAATGCAAATTTTGTTCCTTCGAAGGAGATGATCATATCCTCCAGCTCTTTGCGAACACTAAATACGTCGTAATGCCAATGCTCTAAGAAAAAGGTCAAATCGTTATAGATCGCGCGCAACTGTCCATCGACCAATTCAATGGATAACTTTCCATATCCAGGGTGCTCATAAATGCCCGCATATTCATCCAGCGTATGGCAAGGACACGTTCCCTTTTTTCGCAACTCGCTCTCTTTTTTTTGCTCTGTTGCTTGCATTTCTTTCTTTTTGCGTACGCTTTCGACCCCTTTCTTGAGCTCGTCTTGGCGGGGCAAATCGAGGATCCGATCGACAATTTCTACAGAAAGATAGCGAGAAAGAGGAGTCATATTTCTATTGGTCAGCACAATAATCCCTACTCCATCGTTGGGCAACAATCCCACCATCGAGGTAAACCCGTCTGAAATCCCATCATGGCTTAAAAAATAGTGTCCTTTGTAAGAAAAAATCCCCCATCCCATCCCATAGGCATAGAGAAGCGCATCTTGACACTCTGGCGTTCCAGGGACAATCACTTGCGGTGCATGCAGCTCTTGCAGGGTAGCAGGGCTAATCAACGCCTGATTTTTATATACTCCTCCAGCAAGCTGCATCTCCACCCAGCGAGTCAAATCGAGCACATTGGAATTGAGGCTTCCGGCAGGGCCAATCAAGGAGATGTCTCGAAACTTCATCTTCTTCAGTTGATCGTTTTTTTCGATGTAAGGAAAGGCAAAATTTTCTCCTTGAATGGTATCGACGATTGAAAAATTGGTATGAACCATGCCGAGCGGATCCAAAATCTTTTCTTTTGTCATTTGCTCCCATGTTTTTTTTGTGACTTGCTCCATGGCCAACCCTGCGACAAAATACATCAGCTGAATGTACTGGTATCTTTCCCGAATTTCATGAGAGGGTTCTAAATAACGGATCCGTTTCAAAAGCTCTTCTTTGGACATCCGGGAATTGTACCAAACCAGTTCATGCCGAGGCATCCCTGTCCGATGGGTGAAAAGATCGCGCATCGTCACATTCATAGTGGCGTACTGATTCCACAGCCGAAACTGAGGCAATATATCAACTACTGGCTGATCCCAACTGATCAGCCCCTCATCCACTAGATTCCCCGCAAGAAACGTGGTAAAAGCCTTCGTACAAGAGCCGACAGGAAACAGCGTCTCTTCATTGACTGGCAGCCGATTTTCTAGATCGCGATGTCCAAACCCCTTGGCCATGACCACTTGTCCATCTACAACAATACCGATCGCCACCCCTGGAACCTGAAAATCCAATAAAGCTTTTTCCACAACCAAATCAAACCCACTCAACGCCTCTTTTGCGCGGCGCACTTTTGCAGGATCGGTATGATATCCAAAGAGCATTAAGGGCAAGATCAACAAGAATCGGTATAGGCCATACATAACATCACCCAAGTAAATTTTAAATGGCCGAAGATCTTATCCATCTATTCAAAAAATGACAATCCATATTTGATACCGTTGCAATGTATCTTCCTCCCATTTATAATGGCCGCATGAAAGGAAGATTTTTAGTCTTATCAACCGGGCTTGCCATGTTCTCGATGTTTTTCGGCTCTGGCAATCTTGTATTTCCTTTGGTCGTAGGCCAGATGAGCGGGGCCCATTTTGGATGGGCTAGCCTAGGGATCTTGATCACGGGCGTGCTCGTCCCTTTCCTCGGCATTTTAGCGATGATGCTCTTTGACGGCAATTCTCATACATTTTTTGCCCGTTTTGGCAAACCTGCGACGTTTTGGTTTCCATTGGTAGCTCTCTCGTTGATGGGTCCTTTTGGAGTCCTCGCTCGGTGTATTACTGTGGCCCACGGGGCATTCCGGCTGTTGATCCCCGAGACCCCTTTGTGGCTATTCAGCGCCCTTTCTTGCATATTCATTTTTTTCTTAACCATCCAAAAAAGACGAATCGTACCGATCCTCGGCTCCCTGTTAACCCCTGTCCTCTTACTGTCACTTGCTGCAATTGCTTTTTTTGGACTGACATCTAAACCACTTCCCGTCAGCGCAACTTTGGCGGGCTGGGAAAGTTTTAAAACGGGTATTTTCCAAGGCTACCAGACCATGGATCTGCTCGCTGCATTCTTCTTTTCGGCGTTCGTGATCAAGCATTTGAAGGATCAAAGCGCAGCAGAGGGACATGGCACGCTGTCGACTTTTCTCAAATCGGCTCTTGTCGGCGCCTCTTTGCTTGCATCTATCTATTGCATTCTCGTTCTATTGGGTGCCATGTACGCACCACAGATCGCTTCTCTCCCGCCTCAAGAGATGTTAGGCTTTATCGCCGAGCAAGCCCTAGGCCCAATGGCAGCACCAATTGTCGCAATTGCCGTCATCCTAGCCTGTTTGACAACCGCCATTGTATTGGCTGCACTTTTTGCCGATTTTTTGCGCAAAGAAGTGGTCAAAGATGCTATCGATAATCGCTTCGCGATTTTAACCACACTCATCATCGCCTTCTCCACCTCAATTTTGGGATTTTCTGGGATCGCCAAAATCTTGGGTCCTATTCTAGAGGTGATTTATCCTGCTCTCATCGTTTTAACCGTATTGAGCATCTTCCAAAAGCTGTGGGGCTGGAATGTGATTCGCATACCCACTGCGATCGCCCTCGTCTTAAAATTGCTGACACATGCAATATAGGTTTACAGAAAAATAAGTGCCTGGCAAGATCTCCCACTCTTTAAAAAAAAGAGTTGATGCCATGCTTGAAGAAACTGATTCTCTATTCGACGGATTAGACCGTCGCTTTCTCGATTGGTCATCCCGTTTTGCTGAACCTCTGTGTTGGGCGTCCGGGATGCTCCGATACCGATTTGTATCTCCTCTAGATCCGGGGAAATTTGATAATACGACAAATAAAGTAAAAGAGATCGCAACGCGTTTTTGCATCTTTTCTAGCGCAGCGCTTGCCTTTGCATTTGCGGGCACCCATCTCTTACTAACCTCTGTTGTAATAGGGGCTGCCTCCCAAATTTTTCGAGTGGTGGGATTTGCCCTACAAAAAAACCGCTTCACACACGTGAAGGGATCTGCCGTAGAAACACCGCTTGATCGATCTCACATCAGCGTCCTTTCTTGGGATATTTGTGGGGAATATGGGGGCTTGAGTTATCGAAATGGAGGAGTTGTTCATTGGCGTTCGCGCTTAGAAAAAATCGTCGAAAAAATCAATGCAGAAAACCCTGACGTCATTGTGCTACAGGGCATTCACGATACAGCGCTTACAGAAGCTTTAATTCAACGCCTACCCGATTATGCGCATTTTTTCACACATATGGGGGGCAGCGCGCTTAAAAATTCAAACGGCTGCATGGTAATCACAAAACATGCAGTAGAAGATTTTTCTCATACCGAACTGCCTCATGGAGATTCGTATGAGCGATTCACGCTAAAAAACGGACTTGGCGAGCCTGTGATCCGGTTCTTTGCCACAACATTGCAATCGGAAGGAGAGGATCGCATCAAAAGTCTCTCCCAAGTCATCGATAAACTTTCTGAGGAAAAAAGCGTTTTGCCAACGCTTTCTACCATGACTAACGCCAATTTAAATAATCCAGAAGAGAGGGACGCCTTATCTAAATATTTCCACCATAGCTATCGAGGACAAGATCCGACAAGCACCGACCAACTAGCAATGCAGTGGGATGCGAAGTGTCAAACCTCGGATGGCAAATCGGATCTTATATCTTTAGTAAAGCGCACTCTTGCCGACGGCTCGTCACTACCCGTTTTGGCAAAAGTCAAAATGGACGATTGTCATCTCGTCGAAGGATTTAACTCACAAACTTTCGATACAAAAACAGCACTGTCCAACCACCACGGCATCTTGACTGAAATCAGCTGGACCATACAACCATAATGTTGTCTGCAATCGAAGAGACTCTCCTCACTCAGAGGAGAGTCTTTTAAAATAGCTACTGTTCGCGCCGCGACGTTCCCTCTTCTGGAGAAGACAGCACTACAAAAGAGCCTGCACCTGAAGATCGTGCAGCAGGAGATGCTGCTTCAGTTAAGGTTCCAGAATCTAAAGAAGAAGACCCCGTTGGCCGCACCCACTCATCATCGGGTGTTGCAGGAGAACTAGCTCGAGTACCACCTGGTGGCTCGACTAAAACGGGCGATGATCTTGCGGTAGCGGGTGCCTCAGGAGGAGGACTTACAACTACGGCTGAACCAGAAGTTGCAGAAGGAGATCCTCTTGTCAGCTTTGGCGCCTCAGGCAAGGCTCCTTCTTCAGAAGATGGCCGATCCACCATCACGACTGAACCAGAAGTTGTAGAAGAAGCGGCCCGCGTGGTAGTAGCAGCAGCAGGCCCCATCGCCGCCAAGAATTGATCAATCTCAGTATCCACTGTATCGTCTGGTCCGGGAGGTTGTTGCCCCGTCTGGATCTCTATCACAACGGGAGCCCCTCTCACTGAAATGTCGAGCTCTTCCGATTGCTCCTTTGCAGATACAACTGAAAACGGCGACCCAGGCCTTGAGGGAGGGGCTGCTTTCAACAATAGGCAGGTCAAAGGCACCTCCATACCGCGCTGTGCAGACAAAGCAATGCTATACACAAGCTCTCTGGGCTCAGATTGCTCCACAGTCAGCGCATGGACAATTTCTTCGGTAGAGCAATGCTCAAAGAGCTTATGACCCCACCAAAATAAAGTCGCCTCAGGCAGAAGAGGCGCTTTGGTAATCACAGGCTCGCGATTTAAGTTCGCTCTATCTGCAAAGCCAACCGATTGAATAAAAATTGCCTCTTGCAACGGATCGTCTTGCACCACTTCCGAGCGGACACCTAGAGGTGCAAATCCCCCATCCCTTGTGACCTGCAATGCTCCACCGCCCCCAAGACTTGCTGTCCAAATCTCTTCGCCTACTATGAGAGATACAATACAGGTAGCACCCGTCTCAACTAACCAACGTCTCTGCTCTACATCAAGCACCTGCCTCTTTTCGACCAAAAAACGCTCATGTAGACACTGGAAAAGCTGTCTGAGCGCATGAAAAACCGCTTCATCTTGAGTCAAATTATTTGGAAGGCTTGCCAAAATCTCCTCAAAAGTCCTTCGCAAGTGCACTTTAATAAACTGGGCGGCTTCCACACGCCCATGAGGCTCAACAACACCGCATAAAAGCATCTCTTGACCTGCAACCAAAAAATTTTCCGCCAAATAAAGGGAAGCATTTGGTTGCTCACTTTGAAATGCTGCGGCTTGAAATGCATCTCCAACAGCTAGAACATCAAAATCCACTCTTCTAGCAGATGCGGGTGCGTATGCAAAACCCATTGGCCTTTCAGCCTGCATCTGCGCTACTGCCGCTTCACGCGAACGCCTCAGAGAAGCTTCCATTTGGGCATGGTCCACTAGAGGAAACAGCACCTGTTCAACGAGGGGCGGATGAGGGAGAGCAGGCAAGTCGACTGCTGGCGCTACTGGAGCTCCTACTGCCTCTACGGCTGGAGGCACCTGTGCTTGAGGAGGGGGTGGCGGCGCTGCAGCTACGACAGCTAATGCCTCTGGAACTACAACAGGCAGCTGTTGCGGAACATCTAACATCGCACGCAACGCAACTAATCCATCTGCATGAAATACAGCCGCAAATGCCTTCATACTAAACGCATAATGGGCCAACATGGATCCTTTAAGCAAATCCAGGCGAGCCGGATTTTTTGTCACCAAGTGAGCCAACACATACAGCGCAAGCGTCGTAATGGCTCTAGCATGCGCCAGTAAAGATACTGCGAGCAAAGTGATTTTAGACTGCCACGTGATCGTGCTCGCGGACAATGGAACCATCTGCGCAAGTGGAGGCGCGATCTCGCCCATGCCACGCGGTATTCCCAAAACTTCTCCCATAACTTGCCTCCTTTGATGTGAGGGAGCATTCTAAATGTCTAAAGTTTTTTTTAAAATATTTTTTTACTAAAACTTTTTACTGAGAGCGTTTGACAATTTTTTTTCTCTCCCGTAACTTGCATTTCATGAAGACTTCACTATTCTTAGGTTCTTGTTTGCTGGCCTGTTCATTATTCGGCGATTCAGAGTTGAGCGAGGAAGAGGCGTTAGATGCTAAACCTGCACATATTTTTCTCGAACTATGTGCTTTG